>CAZBFD010000013.1:0-13260 GCA_964491055.1 uncultured Eubacterium sp. | reverse complement strand
ATCTTCTCAGCTTCGCGCCAGTCCGGCATGTATTTATCCAGGATCGCCTTGAACCGCGGTCCGTGGTTTGCTTCCTTTACGTGGGCGATCTCATGGAGCGCCACATATATCAGGCAGATCTCAGGCTTCTCAGCGAGCCTCGTGTTCAGGCACACGCGCCTGTCTTTGACTGAAAGGCTTCCCCACCTTGTCTTCATATACCTTGAGTGCCATTCGGAATACTCAAGTCCTGTCTGCTCTTCCCAGAACGCGAGCACGCGTCCTGCCTCTTTCTCGAGCAGCTCTTTATACTTCTTCTTTACCAGGTGCTCGCGCTGCTCGCGTGTGCTCCCCGGCGGAATGATCAGCTTCGCCTGATAGCTGCACCTGTCATCTTCACCGGCACAGCTCCTGTTTCCGGAAACCACAGAATATGATACGGTTCCTGATTTGCGGAAACTGATTAGCTTCTCATCACTCACCCCGAAAACAGGCTCTGGATCCAGCAAAAGCTTTCCGCGCTTTACTGAATCATTTTCTACTACAATTAGCTCATACGGCCTGCCCCAGAAGTAAAGTGTGTCGCCTGTCACATACTCAAGCGCCATCCTTGCCTGAAGCGGCTTTGACCTCATTCTGTTCTGGTGCTTTCTGATCCAGTCCGCCTTACTGGTTACGAAAGACTTTATCTCCCGCTCTGTGTAAAGGAGCGGCGCTGTGACCAGTACCTCGCCGTCAGGCGGCTTCACATAGATATGCAGTCTTCTGGTATTCTTACGTTCTATGGTGCAGTCGATCCCGGCGATCACCATATGCCTGCAGTTGAAGAGCTTGTCCGGCTTATTGAACATAAGAAGCGGCAGAAAGGTTTTGCCCGGTCTATTTATCATCAGCTTCGCCGCTGTCCGGCTCATCCTGCCCGCTGTCGTCCGACTCCTCCTCATATTCGGAATCGTCACTGTCAAAGAAGTTATCAAGATCGATCTTCTCGGCCTGCTTCACATCCTCGTCATGAGCCTTGATGTCAGCTTCGATCTCCTCCTCTGTCGGGCCCTGCAGCTCTTTCAGCTCTGCAAGTATCTGTGCTGACACTTCGTCGAGCTTATCCTTATCGTACGTTTCCTTGGTCTTGTCGTTACGCAGGTCTTTATACCATTCCATGATAGCGTTCACGCGCTTCTTGTTGTCCTCTGGCATCTTTTTCGTCAGGCTCTCATTTTTCATTGGCTTGAACGCCGCGTTCAGATTCACCAGGCTCAGCACGAGCTGGCTTTTGGAGAGCTCTGCTGTCCCGCCTTCATTGATCTTCTTCAGCGCGCCTTTTGTCTTCATATCGTCAAACATAGCAATCTCCTATATGTCACATTTTACTACTCGATTATATCACCTGAAGCGTGTAATAGCAAAGGATATACTAAAACAGCGGCTGCCCGGTACAGGTCAGCCGCCATAAGAGCCATATTAACTTATGTAATACCTGCCTAGTCGATTACCTGGCCGGTAGCCTCGTCGACCTTGAACACTCTGTGGCACTTGGAGCAGATGTATCTCCAGATGCATCCGTCTACCTGAGTCAGCCTGTGTGATGGTCCTCCGCAATACGGGCAAATTATCTGTAATCCGTCACTCATTTTCCATTCTCCTTTACTGTTTCTATTATTACCCGCATTACATGCGGGTCTTTTCACTCCTATGCCTATTATATCACTTTATGCCCATGATTAATATATACATATTTATTTGCCTGCCAGAATGCGGTAATGGAATGCAATTGCAGCTCTTACTTCACTTTTATCTTCACTGTCACTGTCTTTGATGCAGGCTTATATGTCTTGTTACCCGCGGCGCTGACGCGGACCTTGACTTTATAAGTGCCCTTCTTCGTGCCCTTCTTCACCTTGATCTTTCCAGTCTTCTTGTTCACGGTGAACCTGCCGGCAAACTTCTTTTTGCTGACTGACACTTTCTTGTATGTCACCTTGCCGGCGGCTTTCTTCACGGTAATTGCTTTCAGAGTGACTGCCTTCTTCTTAAGTTTTGTGTACTTTACTGTCTTGTTTTTCTTCGAGACTTTGATCGGGTTGGTCTTGCGTGTATCCTTTACGTTCACAGTGATCGTCAGCTTACGATACCATGTTATATTATATTCTTCATCGAAATTGAGCACTTCGACCTTTATCTTCGCCTTTCCCGGCCCGACAGCCCTGACCGCTCCATTTTCGTTTACTGTCATGACATCATCATTACCTGATGTGTATTCGTAATAGTCGATCCTCGCAGGTGTCGGGTCAGTGCCAAGCTGGATCTGCACATACTCGCCCGGGACGAGGCTAAACGATTCCTTATCTGCCCAGACTTTCTCAGGACCCGAAATTTCTCCATCGGCCACTACAACTTCCATAGTCCTGGTCTCACCATACTTAAGGCTCGCCGTTATGACTGCGCTGCCGGTACCTACGGCTTTAAGATTCCCGTCTGTATCGACTGTGACCACATTCTCATCGGACGATGACCATTCGACTTTCTTATACTGCGCGTCTTCAGGTATCAATGTATATGCGACGTGATACGTCACACCATCGCCTGTCAGCGTCATTGCAATGATCTTATTCCTGAGCAGGATGTCCTTTGCGTGTGTCGCTTCCTCTTCAGGTATGTACTTTGCTGTAAGTGTCATATCACGGGTAACGTGCAGCTCGTCCGGATCGATCATCTCTCCGCTCTCATCCATCCAGCCGACGAATACCAGCCCGTCGATATCAGGATAGCACTCCGATTCGCCGATCCATCTCCCGTCATTTATGTAGTCAACCAACAGGACTTTGTCATCATATGCATAAACAACTTTGTGCGACAGGTTGTCAATGTCGTCTATGTGCTCGTCGATCCATTCGGTCCTCGTCTTCATCCACGCCTTAAGCTTCTCGATCTCGTCTTTATAGCTGTACTTGACAACGTACGTCTTACCATATTCATCAGTATCTTTCTCTGGATTCACGATCACGTCGGCAGACTGTGATGCTTTGGTCTCTTCGTAGTACCCGTCGATCACGCCGCCGTCACGGTATAGCTCTTCCAGCTTCGCTTTCACTGCCGGCCAGTTATTCTTTACTTCCTCGACGAACCCTCCTTTACCTCTGTCGCTCATCATCGCGGTGACCCAGTCGTGCCAGATGTTGAATTCCATCTCATTATCAGTGTGTCCCCACGCATTATCGAAGTCCCAGAGCGGTCCCCAGTAGAATATGCCCTTAGTCGTGACGCCGTCTTTCGTCTTGTCGCGCGTCTTGTAGATGTACGTGCTCCCCGTACGGTATCCGTCTCCGTTCATGCTCGCCTGGTCAACAAGCCAGTACAGCGCGGCCGACCGGATGTCCATCATGCTCCGGTACTTTCCGCCGCCTTCAGCATCAAAATCTCCACTGAACAGCACGTCTTCGACGTCCTGTATGTACCCCTTTATGTAATCCTTCTGAGCGTCATTCACATATCCGCCGTCATCAGGGTCAAAGCTCGGCGTATCAGCACACCAGTCCGCGTGCTTTGTAGGCATCTGGTTCGGTGATTCGTCGTCAGTCTGCTCTCCTCCCTGCAGAAGATACCCTCCTGTTATCACTTCAGGATCTGTGTCATCTTTCCCCAGCTCATCTATCTCTATCCTGTTCTTATCCACCCTCACATTCTCGCTCAGGTAATAACTTCCCAGGTACTTCTCAAAAGTTCCGTCTGTATTCTTCATGACAAGGTCGACCGGGTATCCTCTGGGCGTGAACTCAAGTCCTATCGCGTCGCCCAGCCAGCCTGTCATCCTGTCTTTCAGTAGTGTACGGTCATACGCATTTGCTATGAGCACCCAGTGCTTGTTTTTGCCAAGCCCGAATATATCAGCCTTTTCATTAAGCTTGATCTTGTACGGCTTTTTGTCCGCAGTCCAGGTGGTGTTCCCCCTTCCGCGGATCTCCATCTCCTGCTCAGGAATGGCTTTGATCTCAGTATCAGGAGCGTCGCTGTAGTGGAACCCTCCCTCGACCTCAGGAACATCTATGCTCACCGTCCCGTAGCACTTCGTCTTATGATCCTTATCCGAGTTCATCGCATCGATAGTGCCCCTGCTCTCATCGATCGTTACGCTTACCACAGGGATCCCGTTATCCGGCATGCTGAAATTCTCAGCACCGACCCTTCTGATCTTGTTCACCGGCGTGATGTTGAATTTTGTCGCAAATTCACCGCTTTTCACACTTTCAGTATCATAGAAATTATCGTCAGCTACCTCACCATCCTTATACTTTGTTATGGTGATGTCGTTCTCCCCTATGGAAATGAGGGATGCTGCGACGTTTGTGCTCTTACTGAGGTAACCCGCTGTCACATATGTAAAATAGATCTGGGCCCAGTTTCCTTCAGACGCGCCTACTTCCATCCTGGTATCTGAAGGGATGTAGAACTCCCCGCTGTGGCCGTTTTTGGTCTCGGTCGTGTGGTTATGGCCGTACATATAGATAACATCTCTTGTTATCTGAAGTCCCTCTTCAATGCTTTTACTGCCTGTCGCGGCGTAATTCAACGCTTCTGTCCAGGCCTCGCCGCCTTTATTGTCCTTCCTCGCATAGTGGAGCGGCATGTGGCAGAAAACGATTATCGGTATGTTCTTATCCTCTACAGTATCTATCCATTCAATGAATTCCGCCGCGGCAGCTTCTGCCAGATCAGACTTCTTCATCTCGTTGAACGCGATACCGTAGATGTAATATGCGACAGTTCCGTCCGAATTCTTACCGGTCTTCATTACTCCGGATCCTGTACCGCCGGCAGCGAACATGATCCCGGCGTCATCATCACCGTTCTCGTCGTGACTTGCCCAGAGTATCGACATTCCCTCGATAGGCTCAAGATTATTTTTAGACAGATCAAAGCCTAGGCCGCGTACCTCATCACGTATCGTGCTTGTCTTGAACTCAGGCTTGTCATTTCCTCCGCCTCTCTGCAGCGAAAGCCCCGATTCATTCTTTTCAGATTCATCCTCATGTCCGACCATGTCACCGACCAGACTTAAGTACTCTACGTTCTGGGGCATCCCGGAAAAGGCTTTTCCCACGCACTCAGTATCCCCGTGCCTGTCCGACGCAGCAGCGATATTATGCACAGTCTCATCTGCAAACGCAGACAGCGGCATCAGGAGCACGAGCAGAAGCACCGCGAGCACCAGCATCAAATTTCTTTTCATCATCAACCTCCCTAAGTTGTCAATAGGGACGGTTCTTTTTGACAACTTTTTAGAAAAGTTGTCAAAAAGAACCGTCCCCGCTGACAACTCTTACTTAACCTTTATCTTTACTGTTACGGTCTTTGACCCTGCCTTGTACTTATTGTTCCCGGCAGCGGTGACCTTGATCTTTATCTTGTAGGTACCTTTCCCGGTGCCTTTCTTTATCGTTATTATACCACTCTTCTTGTTGACTTTGAATCTGGAGCTGCTCTTGTTCACGGACTGTTTCCTGTATGTCACTTCACCGGCGGCTTTCTTCACGGTAACGGCTTTAACAGTGGCTGCTTTTTCCTTCAGCTTGGCATATTTCACTGTCTTTGAGGCGCCGGAAGCTTTGATCGTATTCGTGAGCTTCTTTACCGGGAACGGACTCTCGTATGAGCCGTCTGTCGCAGGGATCCTGTATACCGCCCAGCCGCGGCGCATCTCATCGCTGTGGTCCCTCATGTAGTAGATACCGTCCTGTGTGACTGCGCTTGAGCCGTAGCCGTAAATGGTGTCGTTTGAGTTCGTGTCGTTTATCGTGTAGTACATCGGCGTTCCCTTACCTGTGTCAGGATCGTACAGGAATGTGCTACCGAGCCCGTCAACTGAGCAGTCCATGAACACCAGTCCGTTTGCGACTTCCACAGGGTACTTCATGAATTCAGGATCATCGCCGTATTTAGCCGTATATTTACCGGCATATGCAAGCGTCCCGGTCTTTTTCCACTTATTCCCGTCAAAGCGCCAGACGTCATCTGAAAGCTGCGCGTCCTCGTGCTCTCCGTTCTTGAGGCCCTTCGACCCGAAGAACACATAAAGCCTGCCTTTATATGACGCCAGCGTAGGATTCTCTATCACTTTCGGAAGATCCTGCTCGCGTTTCCACGCACGGCTCTCCGCCGGCACCGACAGGTCATATGAGATGAGCATCATGCTCTCACTGTCCTCAGATCTGCCGATCCCGTACATCGTGCTCCCGATCACCTGATAGGTGAAAATGACCATGGCATCAGGCTCCTTATACGGCTCGAACTTCCAGGACGGCTTTTTCTCTGACAGATCAAGAGATGCCAGGTATACCCATTCCCTGGATTCTTCATCCTCGTCATCTGCCTTATTCCCTTTGCCTGTTTCTTCCGGGCCCGGCTCATATGTCACAGTGACCGGAACATATACCATGTCCCCGTAGTGCCTCGGCTTCATGTAGATATCCAGGCTTATGTCAAACTCTCCCGTAAACTGATACATGTCATAGCCTTCAGCAAGGAATCTGGTCCTCACAGCGTCCTTGATCTTCGTTCCCGGGATATCCACGAACTGATCTCCGTCAAATCTCGAGATCGTGCCGTTGTCCTTCTCTATTCCAAACAGCTGCTTACCGTCCGCATCAGCCATAAGATAGCGCTCCGGCTCTCTTTCCTCATCAAAATCACTTTCCGCCGGATTCGGCTCGAGCTTGCTTGCTGCCATCTCGATCTTCTTCTGCCCCTTCACGAGGAAGAATGTGGCGGTCCCGCTTATGTCTCCGCTATAGCACTTGAACTCAGTGTACGTCCCGAACAAAGCCTTTGCGTTCGTTATCACGGCCTGGCTTCCGTCGGCCGAGTACTGTACTGTCATACCGTCTGCCGGAAGCTCTGTTTCAGCGGCATCATTCTGGTATATCCTCCTGTACGTAAGCCTGCTCCCCCTGGTAAGCCCGCTTCCCTTAAGCGTTATCGTGTTCCTCGCAAGGTCACACACAGCGTCGCGAATGACGGGCTGATCGTAGTCAAGGAGCGAAAGATCGATGTACCCGCCGGTCGAGCACTTATCCTTAAGGGCATCAGTCTTATGGGCGCAGGAGAGGAACTTGTTTTTGACCATAAGGGAGTACTCTGATCCGGACTGTCCCGCCGTCTTTGGATAGACAGCCGCGATCAGAGCCCCTGCTCCAGCTGCGGCCGGGCACGCCATTGACGTCCCGGACATCATCTCATATGAGGTGTTCAGGTCTATTTCAGCGCCGGGCCTTGAAACTGCGATATGGTCAAGATAGATAGTGACATCATGCGGCTTCCCGTCTTTCCAGGAGTCCACACCGTCGACGCCCTGTGTTGGGGTTATCTGGATACCAAGACCCACTTCACGCCCGTCAAGCTCATCATACGGGATAAGCTTGCTTGATGAATTGCCCAGCTCATCCGGAGTACTGAGATGTGCCCCCATGAGCCTGTTGGCTTTCTGTGTGGCGTAGCCGCTCCTTCCGACTTCATACATCTCCAGAGTACCGTCTTTGTTCCTGACGACGTCCCCGCCCATTACCTCACACGTACTGATATCTTCGGTATCTCCGTTCTCATAGTATATCGAATAAAGAGTGTTCTCTTCACCTTCAGTCAGAGGATCCTTGTCATAAGGGAAATACAGGAAGTAATCCTCGCCAAGCACCGCGTCCTTTATCGTCACCTTGAGCGATGCCGCTTTCTTACCCATCGTGAAGTAATGAGCAGGCTCGATTGAAAGCTCGCATACCGCACTGCTCTCATGCTGCTCATCCTCGTCTTCATCATCCTCAGACTCATACTCTTCATTCTGCTGAGCCTTAAAGACCGATGCCCCGAAAGCGCTCACAGTGTCGCCGCCGCGTCCCTTCTCAGGTGTCACGCTGCCATCTTCGTTTATCTCTGTATCTTTGCTGAAGCCCCCGTAGTACGCTGTTGTCCTGTCAAGCTCTTCTTCGTCATACAGCGAAGGAAAATATGTCTTCACACCGATCGCCGAAAGGATATTGAGCCCCGGTGAGAAAATATCCACCCTGCTCTTTCCATAGTTGGAGAATCCAGCAGGATCGCCCGAGATCCCTGCACAGCCGACTCTGATGCCGTAATCCGACTCATTCGACGCCGGGTTGTCCACTGCTCTGTCCAGGTTCTTTGCCGCATTCCCTGCCGCAGTGAAAGTAACGATCCCGGCTTCTCCAAGCCGGTCTATTATCTCGTTGAATATCGTTCCTTCTGTATCGTCTCTACCCCATGAATTGCTCGTCGCAACGATGTTCACACCTGCTGCCTTTGCCCTGAGGACATAATTGAACGCACCAAGCGCTACATACAGCTTAGAGTTCTCGCTGTCATCAGCGTTCTTCTTCAGCATCATGATCTTGACGTTCGCGCCTGACGCAACACCAGCGATGCCTTTGCTGTTGTTCGCCTGTGCTGCGATTATGCCGCAGCAGTGAGTGCCGTGTCCATCATGGTCCCTTATGTCTGTGTTGTCGTCACCGAAATTATATCCGTGCTCGCCCTTAAGTCCTATATTCCCGGGATTCGTCCAGAGCATGCTCGCGAGATCCTCGTGCTCGGGGTTCACCCCGGAGTCGATCACGGCGACCACGACCTCCTGCTCGCCGCCCTTTAGCTTCTTCCACGCGCTCGCTGCGTTGGTCGAGACAGAGTCGTACGACCTCTCCGGCATCTCGCCCCTGGTATCGACACTGTCCCCGGCTGTGTTCTTAGCAAACGGTGAATTCACCTGGTACAGGTAGCTCGCATATGTATCATTCAGGGCATAGTCATCATACTCCTGGTCATATATCTCATAGTTAGGCTCGACCGCGGCGATGCTGCTGTTATGAGACAGCTTCTCTATCAAAGTCTCCGTGTCGTATATGTCAGAGCTTACGAGCGCTATATTGAGCTCGCCGCTTTCATCAGACAGATCATCTGAATCCAGCCTTAAGCCGTCTCCACTTTCGCCGTCCGTACCCTCAGCTGCAGGAAATACAAGTGAATCCTCCAGGACAAAGCCGTCCCCGAGGCTCTCTTCAAGTATCGCGATCTCACTCTCCGCGGCGTCAGCAGCCTCATCCGCGTCACCAGTAGCGTTCAGGCTCATACCGAACCCGCTCCCGACTTCAGCCATCGACCGCACACTTTTAAGGGATCTGTCTCTGCTCTCGATTTCACCCTCTTCAAACAGCACGATCACCTCGCCTGGCGCAGAAAGATTTTGATCAGATTCACCGGCCCACACCGCGGGCACAGCCGACAGCACCATCGCGATACACACCGCGGCCGCCAGGATCCTTCTGGTTGACTCTCTCCACATCACTTACTCCTCCGTGTCAGTATATCTATCTGACAAAACCCTGTCTGCATGCCGAAAACAGGTCATATACTCAGTCGTGCCAGTATCTTTCAGCTAATAATACGCCGATATTATACTTAATCATTTTATATTGTATCCGCGTAAAATGAACAAATCATTAATATTCCGGATTTCTCAAATAAAAAAAGGACCACCGGCACACCGGCGGTCCATACCATCTTAAGCTTATGAAGTCTGTTTTATTTGTTTTCTCTATAACACAGCTACATTTCCCGGATGAGGAAATCCAATACACGCTCCTTGTAATCCGGGGCAAAATCGAATGCAGCGTGGCCATATCCGTCATACATATAAAGATCCACATCCGTGCTGCCCCTGAGCTTTTCCGCCGCCAGGAAAGACGCGCCTGCCCCAAGCACACGGTCATCGATCGCACCGATCACGAAGACAGGACACGTGATCTTATCCAGATCATCTAATACGGAAAATCCTCTCGCCCCCTTAGCAATAATCGAGAAGCGCCTGAGGTCCTCATCCGTCACCGCACCTGCCGCCTGTATGATCAGGTCCTTCGACTGATCATATACATCTTCCGAGTAGACATACTCGCCGAATGACAGATACAGTTTTTCTGCATCCCCGGCTTCTGCCAGCCCGGCCCATTCACCTATGATCCGGTACTGTACTTCATCTACGCATGGAGATGTTGAGCTGAGCACGAGCTTCCTTACCATGTCAGGGTCTTTGACCGCTATGTCCATGGCTATCATTCCGCCCTGCGACACTCCGAAAAGATACACCTGATCAAAACCCAGTTCTCTGATCGCGTCCGCCGTATCCCGTGCCATATCATACACTGAATATTGATCCGGAAGGTCCTTTCTCCGGTCAAACAGATAGATCGTGAATTCATCTTCAAGCACCCGGTATGCCTCTTCAACAGCATCTGTGTACTTCATCACGCTGTCGACACTAAGTCCCGGCAGCAGGACAAGCGGTTTGTCACCATGGCCGAACTGGAAATAATCTATTGTGAGATCTTCGGTCTGTATTGTTTTTATCTTACTTTTCGGCATGTTCATTCAGATATTCCTCCATAGTATTGAACACCTTCTTTGTAAAGGCAACTGCTTCAACGACTGTTCTTGGCCCTGAAACGATATCTCCGGCTGCAAATACTCCTGGAGTATTAGTTTCCCCACGCTCATTTACATCAAGGAACCCTTTCTGGGTGAGCTGGAGCGTCCCAAGCTTAAGATCTGCTCCCGGACCCTGTCCTATCGCAAGAATCACTGAATCTGCCGGGATATCGAATACTTCATCATAATTCTCTTCGTATTCCACAGTGCCGTCCTCTTTTTCAGTCTTCACTACACGTACGCACCTCACACTGTCATCGAGGATCCTGATAGTCTGCGCGTAATGAATGAACTGAACACCGTCAAGCTCTGCCATTTCCACTTCGTCTTTATTTGCGGTCATGTCTTCAGGCCCCTTGACGTGGAGGATCGTTACATCAGTACATCCCCTTCTCCTCGCTGTCCTTGCAGCGTCGATCGCTACGTTGCCTGCACCTACTATAGCTACTTTCTTCCCCAGCTTTATCGTCTGAGGTGATTTAAGATAGTCGACCGCAAAGTGGACGTGGCCCAGAGTCTCTCCGAGCAGCCCCAGCCTTCTCGGCCTGCTTGTTCCTACAGATACGAACGTTGCTTTATATCCGTCCAGGAAAAGATCTTTGATCATTATATTTGAGCCTATCGATGTGTTAGGCCTGAAGTGCACCCCCAGCTTCTGCAGTATGACCATATAGACATCGATCAGGTCTTTCGGCAGCCTGAAAGGAGGAATACCGTATCTCAGGATCCCGCCTATATCGTCACGGGACTCAAACAGTGTCACATCATAACCTTTCAGAAGGAGCAGCATTGACATGGTGATACCTGCCGGCCCTGCACCTACTACAGCTACTTTTATGCCGTTTTTCTCAATTTCAGGCGGCTCAAACGTTTCAAGATAAAACCTCGAAATATACTCTTCAATACGGTAGAACTCCACCGGAGAGCTCTTTATGCCCAGAACACAGTGTCCTGTACAGTTCCTCTCATGAGGGCATATTATCGAAGTGATCGCTGACAGCGGATTATTAACGAACAGTTTCTCCCCTGCCTTCTTTATATCTCCATCAAGGAAAAGCTGCATCACTTCAGGTACGGCAGTTCCGACCGGGCAGTTTTTACTGCACATCGGGTTCTTGCATTTCAGACATCTTAAAGCTTCCTGTTTGATCGAGGTCATTTTTCTTACTCCTTATGTTAAAAAATCATTCTGACTCCGGCCTGATCCATCGACCAGATCCACCGTTACTGTCCCTTCTGATATATTATCCTTTTATCACATGTGCCGCAAGTATTGCTACTGCTGAGGCACACTGATAGTCACTATAGTGCCGCCAGCATCTCTTTGCGATATCTCCAGTGTGCCTCCACACATCATCTTAAGGCGCTCTCTGATATTCTCCAGCGCTATATGCGGCTCATTATCATCAGCAGGCCTGTATCCCGGCCCCGTGTCTTCAACTCTTATCTCCGCTCCGTTTCCTGTATCACGAGTAGATATGGTTATGTACAGAGGCTTCAGCTCAGGACTTACCCCGTATTTCACTGCATTTTCCACGACAGGCTGCAGAGTAAGAGACGGAATGCGGAAAGAAGTATATGGCGTATCGAATTCCACAAACAGCTTATCTTCGAACCTTGCCTTTTCTACTGCAAGATACACGCGAGCATGCTCCAGCTCCTCCGGGAAAGAGATCATTTCCTCTTTCGATATTGCTGTAAAATTATGCCGGAGATAATCAGTGAAGTCAAGGATCACCTCCTGTGCTTTTTCTTTATCCTCGCCGATAAGGTAATAGATGCTCATCATCGTGTTATATATGAAATGAGGACGCATCTGCAGTATCTTTATGCTGATCCGCTGGCGTGCGTTCTCATTCTGTTGCTCGATATACCTGTCGACCTGGTCCTGCCGCATGAATACGAACATGAAGAATGCGCCGGCAGATGTCCCGAGCACTATCATCAGAATCCCGTATGCCATCATCTGGATCAGCATGCAGATGAGCGGGATTATGAAGTATACAGCAAATGCCTGGCGCTGCCGCCTGGACAGCACATTTCTCCTGCGGTACAAAGCGATGAGATTGCTCAGCATGATCAGTGCCGGCGGTATCAGGAGCAGAGGATACCACGGGCCGCGGTGATAAACGTTGTCCGGTGAGATATAATATATCGCCGTCGTAAACTGCGTAACTGAGAGTAATATGAAATATACCAGCCACAATGCTGAAACAGCAACTGCGATAGGGCTTTTCCTCCAGTTCTCCCCCGAGCAATACAGAAGATACAGCGTAAGTAAAGGCATCAGCAGCGAGGAGAGAAGTGACTCCATGAATAATGCTGCCTTGCTGAGCAGCGCGTAGTCAGGCCCCAAAAACAGAAAAGAGAGCTGCTCTAACAGATCTGATGATATGTAGAGGATCATCATGCTGAATATCACAGCAAAAAATTTCTGGTCTTTCTTCGACATGTAAGGCGCAGCCAGATTCATGATAAGGCCGAGCGCGGCGATCGAAAGTCCGGATACAGCAAGAGCTAAGTTGATAAAATCTATATAGCTCATCATTCACTCCCCAATCCTCTGACAGAGTATTTCAGCTGCGGTATCCACTTATGCACGGCCTCAGCCGTAAGCGGCTTCAGCATGAAGCCGCACGCTCCAGTTTCCCATGCATCGAACGCATAATCCTTATATACTGTAAGGTATATCACATTCGTGTGGGGATTTATCGTCAGAAGCTCGCGGCAGACATCCAGCCCGCTTATGTTTCCCATCTCAATATCCAGAAATGCAAGTGCGACCTTGTTCCCCCTGGC
>CAZBFD010000012.1:0-18164 GCA_964491055.1 uncultured Eubacterium sp. | reverse complement strand
CACCGAGCACGCTGATTATGCCTTCTTTAAATCCCCTTTCCGCCTCGTCAAGCGCAGGGTGCTCGATAAGCTGGATTATGCCTATCTTATATGCATTTTCTTTCATTTCGCTGTCTCCGTCACTCTTGCCGCAGCCGGAAAGGACCATTGCAAATGCACATACGAGCATAAGCAAGACCGCAAATCTCTTCATCATTTTCATTCCTTTTCCTCCAGAATTGTACTGGCTGATACGTCCGCTCTATTATATAAGCTGGAGTTATAGTAGTCAACCCGTTTCTCATCGCTGCACTCCTGAAATGCTCCTGAAAGTACCTGTCCCCTTTAGGAGCTTCCCGTGGTATAATAGTATCAGCAATACGTAAAGGAGACAGAATCATGGGAGATACATTAGTTGCTTATTTCAGCCCGGGCGGGACTACTGCCGGCATAGCGGAGAAGCTTGCGAACGTTACCGGCGCAGACATGTTTGAGATAAAGCCGAAAGTGCTTTACACGAGAGAGGACCTCGACTGGAACAACCCTAAGAGCAGAAGCTCGCTTGAGATGGCAGACCTTGATACAAGGCCTGAGATCATGTTCAGGTGCGGGAATATGAATAAATACGATCTGGTTTTTGTTGGCTTCCCGATCTGGTGGTACCGCGAGCCGTCGATCATCGACTCATTCATCGAGCAGTACGACTTCAGCGGCAAGACCATCGTGCCGTTCGCCACATCCGGAAGCAGCGACATCGGCAAAGCCCCGGATAACATCCAGAAGCTCGCGCCTGAAGCAAAAGTAAAGCCAGGCAGGAGATTCCCGAAAGACGTGACCGAGCACGAGCTCGCAATGTGGGCAGAAGCATTCAGATAATTGACAACTTAGTTAAGACAGCCGGCAGAACGCCGGCTTCCTCGGGGAGTGGCGCAGTTTGGTAGCGCACTTGACTGGGGGTCAAGGGGCCGCAAGTTCAAATCTTGTCTCTCCGACCATTACAAAAGGGATGTACTGGGATCTCAACGATTTCGGTACATCCTTTTTTATTTGTCTTCCACTTGTCAGCGAAAGCGCATTATAAGTGGGCATTTATGTCTACAGATTTTGATTTTGATGCCCACTAAATGTACTGCTGAAGCTTCGTGCTGCGTTTCTGGTGGGCACTAAATCAGTTTTTTGTGGGCATAACTGCCTACATATTTTGTGCAGCAGGCTACGGCGGTGGTATAATGGTCGCAGCATACAGGCTAAATTCATATAAAAGAAAGAGGAACGATCAGAAATGACTCAGATATTCCATAACCACAACATACCATTTGAAGTGCTCATGGCTGTGATAGTTGTCGCCGTCATCTGGATACTCCTGCACATGAACCGCATCGCGTTCGACAGAATGCAGGACCGCCACAATGGCCTTCATCTCATATTCTTCAGAAAGCTCTGCTCAGTTGTGATAGTGATCGGCGGCGTGATCCTGGCCTTCTCTCTGTTCGGCGGACTTGACGAGATGTGGAAGATGATGCTCGGCGGAACTGCCATCATAAGTGCTATCGTCGCGATCGCCGCCCAGGACGTGATCGACGATATCCTCGCCGGCATGATGATCAGCCTGTACAAGCCGTTCGAGATCGGCAACCGGATCGAGCTCGAGGACGGCACAGCCGGCATCGTGAAAGACATCACCATGCGCCACGTCGTCATCCACACGCCGTTCAGCGAGCTCGTCATCCCGAACAGCAAGCTGAACAGCATGAGCATCAAAAACTTCAGCTACCACATCGAGCTTCGCTCGTTCCTTGCCACCTTCCACGTCGCGTACGACACCGACGTCGAAAAAGCCATGAAGGTGATCCTGGATACGATCGTCGAGTGTAAAGACACGATCCCCGGCATCCACACCGAGCACGGCGAGGAATATGCCCCCGTCTATTTCATGGCCTTCGAAGACAGCAGCCTCCGCCTTGAGACACGTGTCTTCTTCATGCCTGACGTACCATCAGAGGTCGTTATCTCCAACGTCAACCTCTCCGTCAACAAAGCCCTGAAGGCCGCCGGTATCGAGATCCCGTACCCATACATCAATGTGGTCAGGCACTGACAGAGATCAAAAAAACAATATCTTACTGGAACATGGATAAAAAAATACAGGCAGCTGATGGCTGCCTGTATTTTTGTTTTGTGTGAATTTCGAAACTAACGCTTTGAGAACTGTGACGCCTTTCTCGCTTTCTTGAGTCCGTATTTCTTTCTCTCCTTCATGCGGGAATCTCTTCTCAGGAATCCTGCCTGCTTGAGAGGGAGCTTGTACTCATCTTCGTCTGCCTGTACGAGCGCACGGCTGATCCCGTGTCTCAGTGCGCCAGCCTGACCTGTCATTCCGCCGCCCTGTACGAGTGCGATCACATCGAATCTGCCCTCGCAGTTAGCGACCTGGAATGGTCTCATGACTTCTTGCTTCAGAAGCTCTGCTTCAAAATAATCATCAAGAGTCTTCTTGTTGATCATTACTTTTCCAGTCCCAGGGAGCAGCCTGACTCTGGCGACTGAACATTTTCTACGGCCTGTGCCGAGGTACTGTAACTTTGCCTTAGCCATTTCCTATTCCTCCCTTTCCTAGATCTCCAGCATTTCCGGCTTCTGAGCTGCATGATTGTGCTCAGGTCCCGCATAGACTTTCAGCTTCTTGTACATCATGCGTCCGAGTTTTCCATCCGGCATCATGCCTTTGATGGCGTGGCGGATGATCTCCTCAGGCTTCTTTGCCTGCAGCTTTTCCAGTGGAACTTCTTTCTTTCCGCCTGGGAAACCTGAGACTGTAACGTACATCTTGTCGGTCATCTTCTTACCGGTGACCTTGACTTTGTCAGCGTTGATGACGATGACATAGTCGCCGCAGTCTACGTGCGGTGTGAACGTCGGCTTGTTCTTTCCTCTGAGGATGGCAGCAGCCTGTGATGCCAGACGGCCGAGAGTCTTGCCCTCAGCGTCGATGACATACCACTTGCGCTCAACCTCTTCCGGCTTTGCGATAAATGATTTCATACAAAATCTTCCTTTCTGCCTACTGGGTTGCTCTCACAACTTTTTCGGTCCTGCCTACTTGGTTACTTAGCGTAACTTTTTCAGCGTTACTAAAATAACATTTAGCCCGCGTGAGCTGCCGGGCATCAAAGCCCTGCCCGCGGATCCCGCTCTCGCTGCGCACAAAAATAACGCTATCGCGTTGCAGGTGTTCGCTCCGGTTATGACGTGCAAGCACGTCTGACTCTCCGCTCCACCTTAAAAGGGCGCCTCTTCGGCGGCACCCATTATTATATGACAAACCAATAACAAAATCAATATTATTTTTCAGTGTCTGCTGACGATTCGGCGGCATTTGTATCTTCAGCCATCTTTGCATTGTCAGTAGAGCCGGCAGTCCGCGGATCATCTGACATCTTAGGAATGCCTTTGGGATTGCTTGCATCTACCACATCTGTTTTCTTTTTCTTGTATATATCAGCTGCTATCTCCCTGATTATGAACGGCACGATATGCACCGCTGCGAACACTCCCAAACAAACCAGTAGAATCGTCAGTATTGTTGTTATCATCCTGCTATCCCTCCACGGTGCTTGTAAGCTGGCGGGCACTCTCGGTGCGGAGCGCTTCCAGGGCCGCGATCTCGTCGATTATCGTGAAGACTGTTTTCTCGAGCTTACGGCCTCTCCTGTAGTCGGCCGGGAACGCGAAGTCAACGCGGCCTTCACGGATGAGCTTGGAAGCTTCCTTCTCATCATCCTGGTAGACGGCGATCGAGTGGCCGCCGTTTACGCGGGTCAGCTTCATGCACGGGACATCGGTGTCCCCGTCGCCAAAATATATCATGTTAGTGAACGGTACGCGCCGCTCATCATCAGGCACATATGTATTCAGGCTGTGCTGGTCGGTCACGTCGAGCACGCCTTTGTTCACACGATAGAGGAACTGGGTTTTGCTCGTGAAGTTTACTGCCATCGCCGGCCATTCGGCCAGCCCGTTTGCGCCGTAAAGGAACTCCGCGGCGTAGATCTCCTTGAACTCAGGCGCGATCTCCGTGCCCTCGATGATCTCCTTGAGCCCTGACGAGATGATATAGTGCTCGCACCTCAGCCCGCGCTGCTCGCAGTAGTCGTTCACACGGCCGAACCACGACTTCACACCCGGGAACAGCTTCACGCTCTTCCCCAGTGCGTTGAAATTCTCACGCCTCGTGAGCATGCTCCCCTTGCCTTTCTCGAGCATGAGGTACATGTACGACAAGATGCTGTCCATGTTGTTCTTCTTCGTCAGGCGTGTGCATTCCGACCAGAACTCGTCCGGGCTCATCCCGAGGCCGTCCATGAAGCCGTAGTCCTGCATGTTCCGCGGCGACAGCGTTTTATCAAAATCATACATCAAAGCAACTATTGGCTTACTCATATACATTCTCCCCTATCGATAAATCAAAACCCACATCTCACTGCAGTACCGATTCATTTATATGATACCATCGGGATTATATTTATCACAGGTTCCTCATATGGATGAACCAACTTGATTTTGTTCACGACTTCGTCAAGCTGATCCGCACGTATCGTGACTTCCACCTTAAGCTCCGGCTCCTCGCTTATCTCGCCTTCTGCTCCGATATACGGGTGCGTTCCCTCGAGCGGCCGCCAGGTTCCTGTCACTTTGCTGTACGACAAGCAGCTGTCGTAATTTCCTATGTGCCCCGCATCGACCTCCTGAAGCGCCTTCTGCAGCTCGCGGAAGTTCGCCTCCGGGATGAATATCTCCAGCTTGTACAGATCAGGATCCATGTGCCGCCTCCCTTTGCCTATATAATATCACATCCATACTTATTATGGTACAATGTGTGTATCGGGAGGTACAGATATGATAATCGATTTTAATAATATGGAAGCGAACACGGTCCGCGAATTCCGCGGCGGTACCGGCGTCGCGCATCTCAAGAAGTTCGAGAACGAGCTCGGGAAGATCATGCTGGGACGGCTCGAGCCGGGCGGGTCGGTCGGGTTCCACACACATGAGACGAACAGCGAGGCGATCTACATCGTTAGCGGCACGGCAGACTTTATCTACGATCCGGACCCCGAGATCAAAACACAGCTGGAAAACAGCGCTGCCGCCAGGGCTCTTGCAGCCAGCCCTTCATCGCCAAATAACGATATTGCCGCAGCCATAAACGAAACTGTGCCCGCCGGCGGCTGCCACTACTGCCCGAAAGGCCACAGCCATACAATGATAAACAACGGCGAAGAAGACATCATCTTCTTCGCCGTGATACCAGAACAGTAGCCATGCAAGCCCCGAAAAGGGACAGTCCCCTTTTGGAGCACTTTCGGAGCACGAAAAAACCGCCCCAGGGCGGTTTTAAGTCATTAGTCGTTCGGCTTCATTACCGGGAACAGCTGGACGTCTCTGATCGTCGAGCTGTCTGTGATCAGCATGACGAGTCGGTCGATACCGATTCCGATCCCTCCTGTCGGCGGCATGCCGACTTCGAGGGCGTTAACGAAGTCTTTGTCCATTGGATGTGCTTCGTCGTCGATACCGAGGTCGAGCTCACGCTGCTGCTCGGCGAATCTCTCGTACTGGTCGATCGGGTCGTTCAGCTCTGAGAATGCATTGCTGAGCTCCCAGCCGTTTATATATGCTTCGAACCTTCTTGTGATCCTGCGGTCTTTCGGGTCTTTCTTCGCAAGCGGCGAAATATCCACCGGGTGTCCTGTCAGGAATACCGGTCCGTCGAGAAGTCCAGGGTAATCCTCGCAGTAGTCGTCGAACATCTCGGCGATGATCTTTCCGCGGGTCCAGTCTTTGACCTCTTCAGGGTCCATGCCGTATTCGATCGCGGCAGCTCTCGCCTCTTCGTCCGTCGAGATCTTGCTGAAGTCGATCTTCGTGATCTCGGAAACTGTCTCGGTCATGTCGATCTTCTTCCACGGCGGCGTCACGTCGAACTCCTTGCCTTCATAGCAGATGATCGGCGAGCCGTTGACTGCCATAGCGCACTTGTATGTGATCTGCTCCATGAGCTCTTCCATGGTCTCGAGATTTCCATACGCCATGTAGCACTCCATCGATGTGAACTCCGGGCTGTGGTTCTTGTCCATGCCCTCGTTCCTGAAGACCTTGCCCATCTCGTACACGCGGTCGAGGCCGCCGACGATGAGGCGCTTCAGCTCGAGCTCGAGAGAGATCCTGAGTCTCAGATCAAAATCCAGTGCGTTGTGGTGTGTGTTGAACGGCCTTGCGTTCGCTCCACCTGCGATAGTCTGGAGTACAGGCGTCTCGACTTCCAGGCAGCCGTAATCATCCTCGAGCACCTTACGGACAGTGCTGATGATCTTCGCGCGGTCGCGGAATGTCTTGCGGACGTCCTCGTTCATGATGAGGTCCACATAACGCTGTCTGTAGCGGAGGTCCATGTCGCGGAGGCCGTTCCATTTCTCAGGGAGGACCTGCAGCGACTTAACGAGGAGCACGAGCTTCTTGACGTGGATGCTGGTCTCGCCGGTCTTCGTCTTGAACACGAATCCTACTACGCCGACGATGTCGCCGATGTCGTATTTCTTGAACCACTGGTACTCTTCCTGGCCGATGTCGTCACGCTGGACGTAGCACTGGATCTGCCCCTGCTTGTCCAGGATGTGGAAGAACGAAGCCTTGCCCATGACGCGCTTGCTCATGATACGGCCTGCCATTGAGACTTCCTCATTCTCAAGGGCCTCAAAGTTGTCTTTTACGTCCTGGCTGTGTGCTGTGACTTCCCATGTCTCGATGACATATGGATCGCGTCCGGCGTCTACCAGAGCCTGCAGCTTGTCACGGCGTATCTGGCGCTGCTCAGAGAGCTTGAGCTCTTCAGCGGCATCCTTGATGTCCTCAACTGCAGCCTTCGCTGATGATACTGCGTCCTTGATGTTCTCGGCTGCTTCCTGCACTTTTTCTTCTGGATTACTCATTTCTGTATCCTCTCTAGTCCTCCTTCGCGGACTCCTCGATGCGGACTACTGTGAAGTGACGGACGCCGCTTGGTGTCTGCACCTCGACATCGTCGCCTACGGCCTTGCCGTTGAGCGCGCTTCCGATCGGGGATGAGCTTGAGATCTTCGGCGGGTTGCTGAACGGATCGACGTCGACTCCGACGATCGCGAACGACTGCTCCGCGCCGAGCTCCTTATCCTCAACTGTTACCGTGAGTCCGAGGCCGACTTTCGTCGTATCGATGCTCACTACTACAGCATTTCTGATCTTCTCTTCCAGAGCCTGCAGCTCTTCATGGAACTTTGCTTCATTTTCCTTCGCCGCGTCATACTCGGCGTTCTCAGAAAGGTCGCCGTAAGAACGTGCTTCTCTCAGCGCGTCAGCGATCTCTTTCTGCTTGACTTTGACCATCTCTGAATATTTAGCCTGGAGCTTATCAAACTCCTCCTGGGTCATCTGATTCAAATCGTTTTCAGGCATTGCTAATATCTCCTTATAATATAATAAACAAACAGCTTTTGCCGGAGATGCCGTTCCAACAAAATCTTCCCGGTCTCTCCATCAAATGCCGTTCGCTTGCCATTCTACTCCTGCAACTTGTAATTGTCAAGAAAAACCCGCTGCCCCGGGCACAGGGACTCACAGATCCGTCACATGCCCGGCCATATTCCGTGCTTCGTCATCTTCTCATCAGTCTGGTGAGCTCACGCTCCAGTATCCTGCCCCTGACAGGCTTGTCGAGGTATCCGTCAAAACTTCCTTTTCTAGTGTTCGCGCATTCTGAATTCTGTGTCACTGTCGATCATGGAGATCATGATGTCAGCGAAGCGCGGGTCGAACTGCGTGCCTTTTCCCTTCTCGATCTGTTCGCGGACACGGGCCTGGTCCATGCCGCGGCGGTAACTTCTGTTGCTGGTCATGGCGTCGTACGCGTCGGCGACGGCGATTATACGGGCTTCTTCCGGTATTTCATTCCCCGCTAGTCCGTCCGGATAGCCGGTGCCGTTATATCTCTCGTGGTGCCACCTTGCGCCTGTCATGAGTTTCGGCATTTCTTTGATCGCCCTGAGGATCCTGGCTCCCATCACCGGGTGCTTTTTGATCTCGTTGAATTCCTCGTCGGTGAGACTTCCCGGCTTGTTGATGACAGCATCCGGCACGCCGATCTTTCCGACGTCGTGGAGCAGCCCCATCATATAGATATCGTTTTGATCTTTCTCACTGTAGCCTGCGATCCGTGCGATCTGCCTGGAGTACGACGCGACCCTGCTCGAGTGGCCGATGGTGTACGTGTCTTTAGCGTCTATCGCCTCTGCGAGCGTCTGAACGACATGGAGCGACAGACTCTCGTTCTCGCGGGTCTTGATCTCGACTTCATCCTCGAGGTGATCTTTCAGCTGTATGAGCTCGTCCGTAGTCTGCTCAAGATCTGACGTCACCGCCCGCATGAATGTCATCAGCCTGACCGGAAGCGGTATCTCGATCGGTCCCTGCGGCAGCGTCGGCACGGGCAAAGCCTCTCTGGTTTCCTGTCCTGCGGATCCCTCGCGGAATCCGACCGCGATCAAAGCACTGTGCATCTCGCCGCCGGCGCCGTCTTTCCTGTAGATCTCCGAATTCCCATGTATGAATGCCGCATCAGGCGAGACTGCTCGGTATGCGTCTATCTCCAGTTTCTCAAAATCATGCAGAAAGATCATTCTGTTCAGGCAGATCACCATGAGCATGGCCTGCGGCTCGAACTGTCGGAACTCCTCCGCGTCGTCGTTTATCTGCGTGAAGATCTGCTGCGGGAGGCCGTATGTCAGCCTCAGCTGCTCGCCCTCGTGCATCGAGATCATGAAGCGGAGTGTTCCGTCTTCATTCCAGGCATACGGGATCCTGGCCATCATCAGGCCGTTTTCGACTGTGACCGGAGGGAACTCGCATATATTCAGTATCGACAGAGGATTGGTCCTGTACGGTACTCCAAGATATTTCTCATACAGCTCGGCTGCCGGCCTGTCGTCTATCTCAGTTACGTTATACTCGTCGCGGACCTTTGTGATCGTGACTGTTTTGCCGACGGGCGTCCATCCGAAATTGTAAGACACTCTCACGTGCAGGTCCTCGCCACAGAAAAGTACCGCGATGAGCTCATCCTGATACACGCCCTCCGCGTCGAACACAAATCCGACACCGCCGTCCTCAATAAAGGCTGATACTGCGGCATCTGCTCCGAACACCGGCACGTCGCCTGCTCCATTCAGGATCAGCCCCGTATTGCGTCTTACCTTCTGGATCAGAGTCATTACAGCCTTGATATTGTTTCCATGCGTCCTCTCAGACCTGACGCCGTGAGAGTCGTCATGCGCTGCTTTCTCTGCAGCTTTATCGCGGCTGCAGTGCACTGCTTCCTTCAGATAACCTGCGCATGCACTGTGCACTACTCCCGAGAAGATGCTCCTCACCTCTTCGTCCGTTCTCCCCGCCATGTCTATTCTGGCGACTGAAAACGCCGGCTCTGTGAACATCAGAAAAGATAATATGCAGTTCTTCTCTTCGTGATCGATAAGCCCTTCATCCACATGAGTCGTGCCGACGACCTCCACCTTGGGCAGGATCTTCCGGATAAGGTCACACTTCTCTTTTATCAGTGCTTCATCCCAGTTCTGCTCCATGACAATAAGAAGGACCTGGGCGGCATCATGGTACGCCTCCATCTCTCCTACCTCGGTCAGCACCGAGACCAGCTTATCCTTCGTATAATTCTCTATATGATACGACTTCTGAATCATAACTGTCTCCAATCAGGTGAATTCTGGACGGTGGGGGAGGTGAAAAGGGGACGGTTCTTTTTTCACCTCACACGTATGTTATGTGTACGTCTCTGCTTGCGGTCACGAAGACCATGGACGCGTAGTTAATAGCGAAGTCGAGCACGTCCCCGATCTTCAGCGGCGCTTTGCCGTCATAAGGTCCTCCTTCGCCTGCATCACTGGTCCGCAGAGCTGATCCTTCGCCTGCCGCGACGGCTGCTTTTCCGGCAAACAGCTCCTCCACGTCAAGCAATGTATGGTCGCTGGATGCGCCGATGATTTTGATGCGGGGATCAATAGAAAAGATCTCTGTCTCGCTGCCGTAATCGACTTTGCCGCCGGCGCAGATCGCGCGCATACGGTCTCCGCGGTCGACGTACTCCGGCTCATGTCCGAACGCGTCGCGGCCGATCGTGCCCTGAGGATATGTCGGCTTCAGCTTGAGCTCGACCACTTCCATGCGGAGGCGGAACACGTCCTGATGCAGGAAGCTCATGTCACAGCCGTAGAAGAGAGGCAGGTCGTGTGCGAGCAGGATCCCTTCGCCGATCCTCAGGTGATTTATGCGCTCCGGTATATCGCCGTCCAGCACACGCATCAGGGTCGAAGTCGCTCCTCCGGAGATGATATCCAGACGGCGGCCAATCGCTCCTTCCACCGCCTCAGCTTTACGAACAAATTCATCGAGCTTTTCTCGTGTCGGCAGAATCGACCCGTAGCAGCCGACATTCATGCCGACCCCGGCGAGCTCAAGCCCGTCCAGCTCATTCTCGACCATCAGCGCCGCCCGCACCAGGTCATCCCCGACATACCCCTCACGAAGATCCCCCATCTCCGCCATAAGGATCACTTTATGCTTTCTGACAGGTATGCCTACTGGGATCTGGCCAGGATCGATATGATCCGCATGATCGATGCCGGCCTGCTTCAGCACTTCGTCGTTCAGCGCGCGGAGGACCTCGTCTTCGCTCTCCAGTGAATAATCGCAGTATTTTACTATCTCCGGGACTTCACTCAGCATCGGTATCCTGATCATCATTGTCGGCTTCTTGAGCGCCGGATCTGCGTTACCGATCTCGACTGCGTCTTTTATCTGCTCGATCCTGGATGAGCCTATCATCGTTATATCGCTCGCGGCGTAGACTTTGATGAGCTCCGGGAGGCCGTTCATGCCCTTTACCACTCCGGCCACAGAAATACCGCGCGCTCTGCAGCGCGCGGTCACTTCGCGGATGTTGTCCGCAAGCTTACCTCTATCTATTATTAACTCTGGATAGCTTGGCATATATACTCCTGTAGATTTACTCTGTTGTGGGCCTTGATAGATTACTTTCTGCCGGTAATATAGATGTAATTATCGTCGTCCACATACCCGAGGTCGCCCGTATGCAGCCAGCCGTCAGTGATCACGGCTGCAGTCGCCTCTTCATCTTTGTAGTAGCCCTTCATGACATTCTCGCCCTTCAGGCAGATCTCGCCGATGCCCTCGCGGTCTTTGTTGATGACCTTTACCTGTAGGCCCGGAACGAGGTGCCCGCAAGAGCCGATCCTGACAAGCTCCTTATCTGACGGATCGATAGCGGCTATTGTCGCACACTCTGTCAGCCAGTAGCTCTGGAGCGCTGTGATCCCGAATGCGCGGAGCTCTTCCATTGCTTCTTTATCGACTTTGCTTCCGCCCGTTATTATCATGCGGACTTTACCGCCGACCACATCTCTGCTCGCCTGAGCGAACGGCTTGACGATGTTTATCCCGAGCATGCTCGTGAGCTTGTTTGCGTTCATTATCGAGTAGATCGCCGAGCTCCCGCGCCTCTCCTCGACTGTATCGGAGAACATCTGGCGGATTATCCTTATATCTGCCGGCGTCATAACGAGAACTGTCGGCCTTGTGTCACGCATCTCACTGCACATCACAGACGCTGACGCTGTCGAAGATGCCTTGGACCTGCGGACGCGTCCCGCTCCTGTGTACGCCCCGCGCGCGGAGCTGACCACCGCGGCGCCCCTGTAGAGCGGAAGAAGAAGTCCGCAAGTTATCTCATA
Organism: uncultured Eubacterium sp.; assembly: GCA_964491055.1. Classification (GTDB taxonomy): domain Bacteria; phylum Bacillota; class Clostridia; order Peptostreptococcales; family Anaerovoracaceae; genus Aminicella. Next base: position 6,330 of record CAZBFD010000012.1, on the reverse strand, counting down.
CATGATGTGTGCAGGGAGCGACGAATAGACGATGTCGTCCGGAACGATCCTGACCGAAGCCGCCGCAGACATCACGCCGTAGCAGATATTTGACTGCGTTATCGCTACGCTCCTCGCCGGGCCGGTCTCGCCCGAGGTGTACACGATCGCTGCTACGTCGTCACCCGAGATGTGCCTGTCGATGTACTGCCTGTCGCCCTGTGAAACGCTGTGCTTTCCGGACTCGATAAGCTCTTCCCATTTATATACAGTCTCAGCTGCCGGCTTCTGATATGCCGCATCAGCCTTTGCTTCTGCTCCTTCAGATTCAGGCTTTTCTCCGCCCGCAGCTCCGGTATCCGATGCACTCTTTTCATCTGCATTGTAATCGTATTCGATCAAAATCTCGAGCGGCGTGCTACCGCTGTCCCTGATAGCGGTGAACGACCTCCTTAATGTCGACTCAAAGATCGCGACACGTACCTCCGCCTCATTCAGGCGGCGCTCAAGCTCCTCCAGCGGAAGATCGTACTCGATCGGGACGACTGTCCCGACGCCGGAAGCAACGGCAAGGTATGACATCTGCCACTTATATCCGTTCCTTCCTATTATAGCCACGTTGCTGCCGCCGAGATCCATGTTGATCATCGCGGTACCGAGGCCGTCCATATCGGCGAGCAGCTCTTTATATGTGACTTCCGAATATCTCTTTTCTGTTGCTGCTGCTCGCGAAGCCTTCTGTGCTTCGTCAGCTGCTCCCCTGGAAGTATTCTCTTCTACGTCCTGCTCGAATTTCCTTATGAACGCTTTCCTGTTCTCGAACTTGCTGCAGCTCGTGTAGATCAGGTCTTTCAGATCGGTCACAGCGTGGATGTCACTTGCGGCGATGAAACCGTCCTTTGATTTCTTTATCTGCTCGACAAGATCGCGTGCTCTGCTTTCCTCGAGGCGCTTCTTCTCGTGCTCGTCCATGTTCCCGCCGGCTTCAGGATCTCCGCCCAGCTTGTTGCCGAAACGCTTTACCTTGCCCGTCGTGGTTTTGATGAATGGCTCCTTGCGGATGTTGACACGCTTGACCTGCTTGTACGGAGGAAGCTTTTTGTTGAACTCCTCGACGAGATCTTTGTAGAAGTGATAGATGCTGCTCTCGCCGAGCTCGCCCTGCTCCTTCTTGAGCTCCTCGTAGTTCGGATAGATATCCGCAGTGATCATGACGTTCCCGACGCGCTCATCCGTCACGCCGTGAACGATGACTTCCTGTACGAGCTCGCTCTCCAGGAGTACCGCCTCGACTTCCTCCGGGAAGATGTTCTTGCCGCCCTTGGTGACGATTACTGTCTTGGCACGTCCGGTGATGTGAACAAAACCATCTTCGTCGATATATCCGAGGTCTCCTGTGTGGAGCCAGCCATTCCGCAAAACTTCGTCGGTCGCTTCCTGGTTCTCGTAGTATCCCATCATGACTGACGGGCCCTTTACGATGATCTCACCTATGCCGTCCTCATCCTGGTCGACTATCCTCAGCTTTGTGCCCGGAACAGGTTTTCCGACTGCGTCAGCTTTTCTGTACCTGTCGCCGTTCAGGCAGATGATCGGTGAGTTCTCGCTCATGCCGTAGCCCTGGATCATCGGAATGCCCATAGCTTCAAATTCTTCTATTATATATGGGTCAGCCGCGGCGCCGCCTACAACGAATGCCTGCATGTCGCCGCCGAATGAATTGTGGATCGCCTTGAACAGGCGCTTTATTATCGTCTTGTTGTTATACAGGTGGAGCTGCTTGGAAAGGTCGATAGCACGGCGGAGCTTCTGGTCCTCGCCGCGGCGCTTCGCCTGCTTCCACATGCCCTTGTACATCTTCTCGAAAACAAGAGGTACGCCCAGCATTACGTTGGCGTGGACTTCCTCCATGTTCTTCTGTATATATTTGATGCCCTCACAGATCGCAATGGTCTTGCCCTGGTAGAATGTGGTGAGGATATCACACGTCATCTCATATACGTGGTGGATAGGAAGTATGGAGAGCACGATGCCCGGCTCAGGGATCTTGAACAGCATGGATAACTGCATGCAGTTGCTTGCGAGGTTCCTGTGGCTTAACATGACGCCCTTAGCCGCGCCGGTAGTCCCTGATGTAAAGAGCAGAGTCGACATCTGGTCAGGGTCAATGTCCACATCAATATAATCGGTGCTACCCTGCTCAAGGAGGTCACGCCCTTCCTCGATAAGATCCGGAAGGGAAAGCAGCGTTGCTTTTACGGCATCTTCAGACGAGGCGTCTTCCGCGGCTGCTTCAGCAGCGTCCTCATCCGCAGACGAGGTTTTGCTCGATGTCTCCTCCATGGAGATCAAAAACCTGATGCTCTTCGGATTGTCAAAAAGCTCCGCGATGTTCTTGCGGCATTTCTTCGAATAAACGATGGCTTCTGCGCCGGAGCGCTCGATAAGGCCGAGCAGCTCGCCCGACGGGAGATTCTTGTCGAGCGGCACGATCACACCGACGCCGCAGACGACCGTGAAATACGTGAGTATCCAGCTGTAGCTGGTCTCGCCGATCACCGCGATCTTCTTACCCGCGAGCCCGAGATCGACCAGCCTGGTTCCGAGCGCATCCATGTCGCTCTTCACCTCGCCGTACTTCACTGCCTCGAACTTCCCGGTCTCTTTGTCCTTCTGCAGATACGCATCGTGGTCCGCGTACTTCTCCGCGCTCGTGCAGATCAGCTCTTTCAGGTCCTCTACTTTATGGACCTTGTAGTATACACCATCATACTTCTTATCATTCATATTGCTCTACCTCATGTAAAGGCTGCGTTTTTCCTTATATATAATACCATCACTTATTGCAAATTTAAAGAGCTCCTGAAAAGCTCCGAAAAGAAGCTCCGAAAGGGGACTGTCCCTTTTCGGAGCAGTTCAGGAGCAAAACCAGGGCCGCTGCTCCAAAGGGGGTTTTGGGTATGAGGGAGCTGCGGCCGGGGGGCTTGCCCGCGCGGCGCTTTTCTCTGCTTATGTGCTGTTCGGCAGGGTGCGCGGCGCGGTATCGATTACGCCTGTATTAAGTTGATTGCTGTTTTTATTGCGCCGGCAGTCTGTTTATCCCAGGCCGGCGCCGTGTTCATTTTATTCTGCTGTTTCAGATTATTCGTCTTTTCCTACTTTTCCGTAGTAGCGGTATACTTCTGCGTACCCTGTCCAGGTGTAGTTCACGCTGACTTCGCGTCCGCTTGAGTCGCCTGTCTTTCCGTCGTAGTTGTTATGCGCTCCTACGTCCCATCCGTCTCCTACGTGGATCTGGATATGGCATGATGTGTTGACCAGTACGTCGCCGCGCTTGAGCTGCTTTACGGTCGGCTTTGTATAATAGTACTTGGTCTTTCCGTTCTTCTTGTATTTATGCTTGATGGTTACTTTCTTCCATCCGTTTTTCTTCATTATGTCTCTTACACCGCGGACGACTGGCGACGGCTTTACTGTAGCCTTCATGTGCTCTTCGCCCATTCCGCTGTAAGCGAGTGCCGCGTTCACGAATGTCGCGCAGTCATAGTCCTTGGAAGCTCCTGCGTTAGTGTACGGGCAGAGTCTGTCAAGTCCGCGTCCTGTGTAGACTCCCATGCTGTATCCGTAGGAGTCATCGGCTGCAACTGCTTCAGCCCACTTTACCATGGCTTCCACACCTACTCCGCAGTCATAGATCTCGTCACCGTACGTGATCGTGATCTTTGATCCCTTTGAAAGAGTGGTTCCCTTTTTCTTGCTCTGCTTCATGACCTGGCCCATCTTTACGCCAGGATATTTTTTGTTCATCGTCTTCTTCTTGATGAACTCGCGCTTGACAGATACCTTGAAGCCGGCGGCTTTGATCGCCTTCTTTGCCTGGGATACTGAGACACCTACGACATCAGGCACTTCGCTCGGCTTGATCGTCTGGACAGTGACGTCGAACTTGATCTTGAAGCCGGCGTGAGACCTTGCCGTGATCGTGGCGGTACCTTCTGCGACCGCGGTGACCTTGCCCTTGGAGTTAACCGTAGCGACTTCCTTGTTGGAGGACGACCACTTGATCTTGTAGGTCTTCAGCATCGATGCGCTGGTATTTACTTTGAATGTAGCCGACTGGCCTGTGTAGATCACGCTCGTTGTGCTGGACCATTCGATCTTGGTCGCGTTCACAGCATCGCCGTAGCCTGGCCAGATGACGACTGACTCTGAGAATTTGCCCGGGGTCTCATCATTGTATGCGAGCACCTTAAGGAAAACTTCCTTATTATTCTTGAAGAGCATATTCTTCTTGGTGCATTTTGTTACGTCGCCTTCGACAAGGGTGTATTCACCTTTCTTTTCATATGACCAGTAGACCTCATATCTTGTGGCGTTCTTCGCCTTGGTCCACTTGAGGGTCACATAGCGGAGGCCCTTCTTCTGGTCCGCCGAGGAAATTCCCTTGGTGGATGTGGAAGTTGTCGCTCTCAGGTAAGTCGCTTTGCCCGGCACTGTCGACTCAGTCTCGATCTGTTCTTCGACCTGTTCCTGCGCCGCCTGCTGTTCGGCTTCCTTCTGAGCAGCTGTCTGCTGCTCCTCGGCTTCCTGCTCAGCTATCTGCTGATCCATTTCAGCCGCACTAAGAGCATCGGCATATGAAACACTTACGCCGATGCAGGTTAACATTACTGTTGTCGCAAGGACTGCCGCTGCACAACGGGCTGCCTTGCCGATTCCCATATTCAATCTCATACCCATAACGAATCTCCTTTGACATTCTTAATTTTATTAAGGAAAACTTAAGGAATCAACAGAAATCTTAAAGATCCTTTATTTTTGGGTATGCGATCAAAACCTCCACCACCATATGTAGTTGCAACGCTCACGGCTGAACCACAATTCAGAAATCTTAAGATATCTAAAGATATAGCGCATCTAAATCTTAATTTCTCTTAAGGACACAACATGTAGTGGAAAGCGGGGCCACAGCCCAACTATTAGGTTTACCATAAACGTCAGATAGATTATTTTTCTTAAGAAAGGTGTATAATAGACATAACAGTAACAGAAATGCAAGGAGGCTGTACGATGAGCGACAAGATTTTGTTCGAGAAGCCGGGGAACTTTCTCTATCCGATACCGGCTGTGATGGTGAGCTGCGGACCGATGGAGAAGCCGAACATCATAACGGTCGCATGGACCGGGACGATCTGCTCTGACCCGCCGATGCTTTCTATCTCGGTCAGGCCGGAGCGCTATTCGCACGACATCATCAAAACCTCCGGCGAGTTCGTCGTCAACCTGACGACGGCGAAGCTCCTCAAGGCGTGCGACTACTGCGGGGTAAAGAGCGGCCGGGACGTGGACAAATTCGCTGAGACAGGGCTCACGCCCGCAGAGTCACACACCGTTAGCTGCCCGTCCATCGCCGAGTCGCCGGTAAGCATCGAATGCAAAGTAAAAGACGTGATCCCCCTCGGAAGCCACGACATGTTCCTCGCCGAGGTGACCGGAGTCACCGTCGACAGCGCATATATAGATGAAGCGGGTAAATTCCAGATGAACCAGACAGGCCTCACCGTCTACTCACACGGCAAGTACCTGTCACTCGGCAGGACACTTGGGAAATTCGGCTTCTCCGTGAAGAAGCCCTCCAGGAAGAAGAAACGCAGATAGCAGCCGTCATGGTTTTGATGGTGCTCGGCGGATGTGCCGGAGGCGGCGCGGCCGGGAATGAAGTCTCGGACAGTGATAAAGCCGGGACTGAAACTGAAGATGAAACTGCCGCGGACGAGGACGGTCAGAACCCTGTGATGAATTTCATCGGGAAATACGGCTGCGGAAGAGCGACTGCAGAAGTCAGCGCAGAAGGGACTGACGGCGCCAAGGTCGTCATAACCTGGGCCGGCAGCGCGTTTGAGAACGCTGAATGGGTCATGACTGGAACGTTCGACAGCGACAAGCTGCTGTTCACGTATACTGACTGCGTCAAGACCGATTACGTATATAAAGATGAAGGCGTGGTGGAATCAGAGACGGTTGAGTATACCGACGGGCACGGAACGATGCAGTTCACTGAGGACCTGACGTTCACCTGGCAGGACGACAAGGAGAATGCCGGGGACGGCATGGTGTTCGAATACGCAAGCTGATCACTGCGCATTATTTAGATCTTCATTTCATAAAAATATCAGGTATAATGCCAAATACTTGTCGTGGTGTTACGATAAGAGGCTTATGCGAAAAGTACCAACGATGGGTCCGTTACCAAACGGTACGAATTCCAGAAATACTGCCACCAAAAAGAACAATTCTTGATTTTGGTAACGAGAGACCCTAGTAGCCAGGGGTGTTTCGTTACCAAATGCT
>CAZBFD010000011.1:0-19576 GCA_964491055.1 uncultured Eubacterium sp. | reverse complement strand
GCCCAGCGCGGCCGCGCTCTCATACTGATGCTTCGGGATGCTCGTCAGCGCCCCGCGGACGAGGTCACCCATCTCAGCCGTTCCCCAGAGAGTGAATACGATCACCGCGGAGAGCTCTCCCGATATGTCCAGCCCGAGTGCTCTCGTCGATCCGAAGAACACGATGAACAAAAGCACGAGCTGCGGCATTATCCTCATGAACTCAAGGAAGATACGGGTGATCACCTTGGTCACGGGGTTCCTCCATGTCATCACGATCCCGAGCAGGATCCCGAGGGGGATGCTGATCAAAACCGAGATCAGGCTTATCTCAAGCGCGACTCCTAGGCCTCCCAGGAGGCGTGCGAAGTTACTCCCCTTAAACAGGACCTCAAACCCCAAATTCGGCATAGCGAAGCCTCCTTTCGAGCAGGGATCCAAGTATCGACACCGGGAGCAGGATGATCAGGTAGAAGAACACGAGCAGGGCAAGGCTCTCTACCGTATCGTAGTAAAGCCCGATCAGGTCCTTGGACACGAACATGAGGTCCATCAGGCTGATCGCACTGAAAACACTGGTCTCCTTGAGCAGGAAAATAACGTTTGCCACGAACGCCGGAACGCTGACCGACGCTGCCTGCGGCATGATCACATACCTGAATGTCTGTCCCTCAGTAAGGCCGAGGCTGAACGCATTTTCCCTCTGAACAGGCGGCACTGCGTCGAGGCCGCTCCTGAAAGCTTCCGCCATGTAGCTTCCGCCCAGGAAAGTGAGACCGACGATGCCGCAGATCTCAGCCGGCATCGAGATGCCTACCTTCGGCAGGCCGTAATAGATGAAGAACAGCTGTATAAGAAGCGGAGTGTTCCTGCTTATCTCAATATATACCTGCGCTATCTGCCTGAGCACAGGTACCTTATAATATCTTACCGCCGCGCAGAAGATGCCGACGATGACAGAGAAAATTATCCCTATCACACCGATCCTCACCGTGAGGAGGGCAGCCTCTTCAAAAAGCGGCAGATACTTTTGTATGACTTCCCAATTGAGCATAAACAGTCCTTAAACCTACATTTTAACAATAATATAACATTTTTATACTACAGCAAAACCATTGATTTTTCAAGTAAGAATGTGACAAAGGCGTTTACCCGGAATGTGACAAAGGCGTTTACCGGGGGACTGGCAAGGGGGCTAGTCAGTCCTGCAAACGAGATTTTGATAGTGGAGAAAAAGGGTGTTTGTGATTGAATGACCCCGCCGCTTCGTGTATAATGGATTCAGGAGGGGTGGCGTATGACCGCCGCCGCGAAAACGAAAGCAAAGAAAGAGAGGCACATCAAAATGGTTAAATTGCTTATTGGGCACAAGGGATCCGGAAAGACCAAGCAGATGATCGACCTTGCAAATACACAGGTGGAGAGCAGCAAAGGCAGCGTGATCTACATCAACAGAAATTCACGCCTCATGCTCGACCTGTCATACCAGATCAGGGTCATCTGCATGGAGGACTTTCCGGAGATCACGAATGCGGATGAGTATATCGGATTCCTTTATGGAATTATAAGCCTTGACAACGATATCGAGACTATTTACATAGACAGCATTCTTAAGCATGCCAACTTCCAGCTCGAGGATATCCCTGCGTTCCTGAAGAGACTTGAGGATATCGCGGCAAACTATGACATCGAGTTCATAGTGAGCCTGTCAGCGGATAAGGAAGAAATGATAGGCGTTGACTTCAGCAATTATGAGGTGCTGAACCAGTAGACTGTTGATAGCGGTCATAACACCATGTGATGAGTGCAGGTATCCTTTCGGGTGCCTGCATTTTGTAAAAGGTAAAAACAGGCGATAAGGTAAAATGAATCTGAAAACTATAGAAAAAATATATGAGGGGAGGACGCCGGGAACGATCGGTAAACACCGTTTCTACTCCGTTCTGGTGCCTTTTGTCCAGAAAGACGGCGAACTGTCAGTCCTGTATGAGGTGCGGGCATCCGGGATCGATCAGCCGGGTGAAGTGTGCTTTCCGGGCGGGCATGTTGAAGATGGCGAGTCGGCAGAAGAGTGCGCAGTCCGTGAGACGTGCGAAGAGCTCGGGATCTCTAGCGATGCGGTCAAAATCTTCGGCGCGGGGGATACTCTCCAAGGTGCAGGCTTTACTTTGAATACTTTCATTGGACATATAGATACAGCTATTTACAGCCCGGATCCGGAAGAAGTCTCAGAAGTGTTCACCGTGCCGCTCGACACACTGCTCAATACAGAACCAGAGCATTACGGTGAGAAGCTGGCACCGCAGATAGATAAAGACTTCCCATACGAGAAAGTCGGGATAGATAAAGACTACCCATGGCGCACATCCGAGCACGACATCCCCGTGTACGATATAGATGGTAGAATCATCTGGGGCATGACCGCACGAATAACTGAGAACGTAATAAGTATAATTAAAAGATCCCAATGGTGACATAGTTCCAAAGAAAAGCGGGGATATGTACTTACTGAGGGTTAGGTAATCTGCTTCAGTAAGTACATGTCCCCGCTTTCTTATACGATACGGCTTGTTACCGTACGATCTTCTTTGGAACGCCGAGTCCGAATGTGTCGTAGACACGCTTCATGGTGCGCTCTGCGATCACGTTTGCTCTTTCCGCTCCTTCGTGGAGCGTAGTAAGCAGCTCTTCGGAATAACGTATGTCGTTGTATCTTTCCTGGATAGGGGCAAGTGATTCCTGAACCACGCCTACAAGGTCTTTCTTGAAGTCGCCGTATCCTTTTCCTGCGTACATCTCTTCAATGCTCTCGAGTGATTCTCCTGAGAGCACGCTATAGATGGTCATAAGGTTGCTTACACCAGGCTTTTCATCAGGAGCGAATCTTATGACACCGTCTGAGTCAGTAGTCGCCTTCATGATGGACTTTTTGATCTTGTTAGGATCGTCAAGGAGAGCGATAGTGCTGTGGATGTTCGTGGAGGATTTGCTCATTTTCTGAGTCGGGTCGTCGAGCGCCATGATGCGCGCACCTGCCTTCATGAAGCGTCCCTCAGGAACGACGAACGTCTTCTTGATCGTGTTGTTCACCCTGATAGCGAGGTCGCGGCAGAGCTCGATGTGCTGCTTCTGGTCGTTTCCGACAGGGACGATATCCGTGTCATAGAGCAGGATGTCAGCCGCCATGAGCACAGGGTATACGAGAAGGCCGGTCCCGACAGACTCTTTGCCGCCGCTCTTCGCCTTGAACTGTGTCATCCTGAAGAGCTCGCCTGTGTATGAGCTGCAGGCTAAGACCCAGCCGAGCTGTGCGTGGCCAGGGACCTCTGACTGTACGAATATTATGGATTTCTTCGGGTCAACGCCGACTGCCATATAGAGCGCTGCAAGGTCAAGGATGTGCTTCTTAAGCTCTTTTGGATCCTGCGGTACTGTTATGGCGTGCTCGTCGACTATACAGTAGATGCAGTCGTTGTCATTCTGCAAGTCCACGAACTGCTTGATCGCACCGAGGTAGTTGCCGAGATGAAGGCTCCCTGACGGCTGGACGCCCGAGAAGACACGCTTGCGTCTTTCAGTAGTTGCTTCTTTTTTTTCAGTATTATCAGGCATTTCTGTCATTCCTTTCAGAGTTTTATTGTAATATAACGTCAAAATTATACCATTTATTCGATATGACGGTCAAGATTTGCATAATCTAAAATAAAGTTGCATTTTTATGCATAATGTGTTAACATACAATTATATTGGAGAATCATATTTCAAATACGCCGGAGCGGGGCAGTACAAGAGGCAGTTTTATGTATAAAGTGTTTATAGACGGCGCGCATGGAACGACCGGACTTGAGATAAGGGAAAGGCTCGCAGGCCGTGATGATATAGAGGTCATCGAGATCGAAGAGGATCTCCGGAAGGACCTTAATGCCAGGGCTGAAATAGCTGGCCGCGCGGATGTTACGATGATGTGCCTTCCGGATGCGGCTTCAAAGGAGCTAGCAGAAGTGCTCCCTCCTGACGTAAGGGTGATAGATACGTCTACAGCGCACAGAGTCGATCCGGGCTGGGTCTACGGCATGCCTGAGCTTACTTCCGGCATGCGTGACGAGATAAGGAACGCTTCTAGAGTCGCGAACCCCGGATGCCATGCTACGGGATTCATACTTCTTGCAAGGCCGCTTGTCGATGCGGGGCTGATCCCGGCGGATGCGGTGCTGAGCTGCTTCTGCATAACAGGCTATTCCGGCGGCGGCAGGAAGATGATCGAGGACTATGATCTTAAGCACGCGGAGCTTCTTGCCGAGGCGGATTTCATCACCGATCAAAAGCCAGCCGGCATGAATACGTCTGGTCCCGCGGAGTTTGCTGTAAGTCCTGTACAGTATGCGATCAGTCAGTCGCACAAGCATCTTCCGGAGATGAAGATGATGTCGGGGCTTAATAAAGAGCCGGTATTCTGCCCGGTCGTGGGAGACTATTTCAGGGGCATGGTCATGACGATAGAGCTTCCACGAGAGATGGTAAACGAGGAAGCACATGCCGGAGAAAGCCTTATCGAAAGTATCCGTGAGGTATACAGAAAGCGATATGAAAGAGAGCCTCTGATAAGGATTACCGACGGGCCGGAAAATGGATTTTTATACAGTAACACGATGAGCATGAGCGACGGATTTGAGATAATGGTGCTCGGGAACGACGACAGAGTTTTGCTCGTATCGAGATTCGACAATCTCGGAAAGGGAGCATCCGGCGCCGCGGTGCAGAACCTTAACATCATGCTTGGGATAGATGAGACGAAAGGACTTAAGATATGCTTCTAGAGAAGGGCGGGGTCACCTCGCCGAAGGGATTCAAGGCATCGGCCGGGTACGCCGGCATAGGAAATGACAAAGAGAAGGGCGATATCGCCCTGATCGCGAGCACAGTAGTCGGGAACGCCGCGGCTGTGTATACGAAGAACAAGGTGAAAGCTGCTCACATCGGCGTTATGAGGAACCATCTGGTGCACGGAATGGCGCAGGCGATCATCTGCAACAGCGGGAACGCGAATACGTGTACGATGAACGGGATGGAGATAGCGCAGAAGGCGTGCGAGATCGTAGGGCGCGAGCTCGACATAGACCCGGTCTTCGTGCTCCCTGCATCGACCGGGGTGATAGGCGTCGAGATGGGGATCGCACCTTTTGAAAATACGATTCCAGGACTTTGCGAGAGCCTGTCAAGAGAAGGCGGAAAAGATGCGGCAAAAGCCATAATGACTACAGACACGAAGCCGAAGGAAGCCGCGGTGAGCTTTATGTGCGGCGGACGTGAGTGCGTGCTCGGTGCTGTGGCAAAGGGGAGCGGGATGATCCACATCAACATGGGGACCATGCTCTCGTTCATGACGACAGACGCGGCGATAAGCACGGAGCTTCTCCAGAAAGCGCTGACAGAGGAGGTCGCAGACAGCTATAATCAGGTCAGTATCGACGGAGATACTTCCACGAACGACACACTTGCGATAATTGCAAATGGTGAAGCCGGAAACGTGATAATAGACAGAGAAGGAGCAGACTATGACAGCTTCAGGGCTGCTCTCCACGAGATAAGTGTGACCATCGCCAGGATGATAGCAGGCGACGGCGAAGGATGCACTAAGCTCATCCAGGCGCATGTAGTAAATGCCCCCGGGAAAGAGCAGGCGAGGGTGATATCAAGGAGCATCATATGCTCGGATCTTGTGAAGACAGCGATATTCGGTGAAGACGCGAACTGGGGGCGCGTGCTCTGCGCGATAGGCTATGCTCCATGCGATTTCTCAGCGATAAACATCGATGTGGACCTTGCATCAAAAGCCGGGAGCATCCCGGTCTGCAGAGGATCGATGGCCGTGGGTTTTGATGAAGACCTCGCGGCAAAGATACTGCACGAAGAAGAAGTAGACATAGAGGTCGATCTGCATGACGGCGCCGAAGAAGCATACGCCTGGGGCTGCGACCTGACATATAATTACGTTAAGATAAATGGAGAGTACCGGACATGAAAAAGATGTCAATGGGGACGGTTCTTATTGACAACTTTTAGTAAAAAAATGGAGTTTAAAAATGAGCGATAATCTGGTCAAACAGGAATACATAGATAAGGCGAACGTGCTGATCGAGGCTTTGCCATATATCCAGCGCTTCAACCGGCAGATAATCGTCGTGAAGTACGGCGGGAGCGCGATGGTGGACGAGGCGCTCAGGCAGAGCGTGATCGAAGACGTGGTGCTGCTCAAGCTCGTCGGGTTCAAGCCTGTGATCGTGCATGGCGGCGGCAAGGAGATCAGTAAATGGCTGACGAGAAGTGGTGTGGAGACGAAGTTCTACGACGGCCTCAGGATCACGGACGCTGATACTCTTGACGTTGCAGAGATGGTGCTTGGCAAGGTGAACAACGAGCTCGTTTCGAGGGCTGAGTCTCTTGGCATCAAAGCCGTCGGAATCAGCGGCAAAGACGGTAACCTCATGACATGCGAGAGGAATACGCCGGAAGGGAAAGACATCGGGTACGTCGGAAAAGTGACGAAAGTAGACCCAAAGATCGTCTACGACCTTCTTGATAATGATTTCCTTCCAGTTATTTATCCTATCGGAAAAGATGAGAACGGGCAGGGCTACAACATAAACGGCGACCATGCCGCGACAGCGATAGCAAAAGCTCTTAAGGCAAACAAGCTCGCGTACCTTACCGATATCGTCGGCGTGTGTACAGATCCAAAAGACCCGTCCACACTGATATCAGAGCTTTACAGCAATGACGCCGCCAAGCTGATCGAAGACGGGACAGTACGCGGCGGAATGATCCCGAAGCTTGAAAACTGCATAGACGCAATAAATGCAGGCGTTAACCGCGTCCATATACTCGACGGGCGCATACCGCACTGCCTGCTGCTTGAGATATTCACAGACCGTGGAATCGGGACCGCGATCCTGAGCGGGAGCGAAGGGAAATACTACAAAGGATAATGAAAAATGGATTTTGATCAGTTAAAAGAGAACGATAACAAATATATCGTTAACATGTACGGACGCTTCGACATGGCTGTGGACCATGCATCGGGGGCGACTGTTTTTGATGTGAACGGAAAGAAATACATCGACATGACGGCGGGGATCGGCGTGGTGTCGCTTGGATACGCTGATCCGGGCTGGGTGCACGCGGTTGAGGATCAGCTCTGGGAGTATCAGCATATCTCGAACCTGTATTACTCGGAGCCGGGGATCGCGCTAGCTGAGAAGCTAGTAAAGCGGACCGGGATGAGCAAAGTCCTGTTCGTCAATTCGGGTGCGGAGGCTAATGAATCTGCATTCAAGATCGCAAGAAAATACGGAAACACGATCGCGAAAGGAACAGGAAGGCCGGGCAAGCAGGAGTTTGAATATGGTGTGTTCACAGGTAAGGCACCGGAATGTTTCGATAAAGGAAGAAACGCGATCATCTCCTTAAAGGATTCATTCCATGGTCGGACGATCGCAGCGATAACAGCGACAGGGCAGGAAAAATACCATAAAGATTTTGATCCGTTCGCGCCCGGATTCTACTACGCTGAGCCGGATAATATCGACGACCTTGAGATACTGTCGAATAAAGTCAGGCCTTGTGCGGTGATAATGGAAATGGTACAGGGCGAGGGCGGCGTCAACGTGCTGGATAAACAATATGTACAGGATGTTGCGGCGCTCTGCCGGAAGAAAGACATAGCGCTTATCGTAGATGAGGTGCAGACCGGGATCGGACGGACGGGAACACTTTTCGCATACCAGCAGTTCGGGATAGAGCCGGATATCGTGACATTTGCGAAAGGAATAGGCAACGGACTTCCGATTGGCGGGGTCATCTGCAATGAGAAGTTTGCGGAAGTGCTTAAACCTGGAGATCATGGATGCACCTTCGGGATGAACCCTGTATGCTGCGCAGGAGCGAATCATGTGCTTGACAGGATAGACGACGCATTCTTAGCTGAAGTCTGCGCAAAGGGTGACTACATAAGAAGCAAGCTTGAGGGTTTCGGCGAAGTCGAGAAGACGACAGGCCTAGGCCTTATGATAGGGATCGTGCTGAAGTCGATGAAGGCGGTTGATGCAGCAAAGGAGCTTCTTTCACGCGGAGTGATGGTGCTCACCGCGGCGGACAAGGTCAGGCTGCTCCCGCCGCTTACGATCTCATACGAGGAGGTCGACGAGGCACTCGCGGTGATTGCAGACGTGCTTGGATAGCGTGTAAAACAGAAAGGCAGGGAAATGAACGGCTATAAGAAAGATTACAGGCTGGAGAAAAAGTTCTTCGAGTTCACGGACATGCGTGAGCTGATGGAGCATTCGGCGAAAAGATATGCTGACCATGTTGCTTTTATAACGAAGACAAAAAGGGGCCCGGAGCCGGAATACAAGTATACTACATATAAAGAGATGTTCCAGGAGATGGGATATCTCGGGACTGCGCTCCTTAAGCGCGGCTTTAAGGACGCGGCTGTTGCGGTGGTCGGCGAGAACAGTTATCAGTGGGTTCTCGCGGACATGGCGATAGCGTGCGGCGTCGGCGTGACGGTCCCTCTGGACAAAGCCCTTCAGAAGGATGAGCTTTTGAGCTGCTTTAACAGGAGCCACGCAAAGGCTGTGTTCTACGATAAGAAGCATGCTGAGATGCTCACTGAGATCTTTGAGGAAGGATCGAGCGAGCTCGAGCAGGCTTTTGCGATGGACGGCGCAGAGTTGATAGAGCCGGACATCGAAGACGGGCAGGGGAGATTTTGCTCGGTGGAGAAGCTGCTTGAGGAAGGAGAAACCGCAGTCCTTGGCGGTGACAGATCGTACCTTGACGCTGAGATAGACCGCGAGAAGATGTCATATCTGCTGTTCACATCCGGGACGACTGAGCGGTCGAAGGCAGTAATGCTTTCACATAAGAACCTCATGAGCTGCAATTACGGCATGAACTGCGAGGAGCTGTTCTTCCCGGACGACGTGGACATGATGATCCTGCCGCTCCACCACATTTACGGGTTCATGGGACTCGTTACGTTCATCTCGCAGGGGCTCACGACATGCTTCACGGACGGGCTGAAATACATAGCGAAGAACATGCAGGAGTACCACGTCTCGGTGATGATGAGCGTTCCGCTCCTCCTTGAGAATATGTACAAGAAGATCAATAAGGGGATCGAGAAAGAGGGTAAGACAAAGCAGGTAGAGACTGCTAAGAAGATCTGCAACGCTGCCGATAAGGTGGGCATCAACCTCCGTAAGATCGTCTTCAAGAAAATTATCGACGAGATGGGAGGACGCATGCGCTTCTTCATAAACGGCGCGGCGGCGCTCGACCCGGTCGTCCAGGAAGGATTAAACAGCCTCGGGATCCTGACAGTGCAGGGATATGGCCTTACTGAGACTTCACCGACGATCGCTAGCGAGACGTATCGATATATCCGGAAGGGCTCATGCGGCCACGTCATGCCTAACGTGGAGGCGAGGATCGATGACCCTGACGAAGACGGGATCGGGGAGCTCGTGGTACGCGGCGACAGTGTTATGCTCGGGTACTACGACGACCCGGAAGCGACAGAAGAGGTCATGGAAGACGGCTGGTTCCACACTGGAGACCTCGCGTGCTTCGACAAGGATGATTATGTGTTCATCACAGGCCGTAAAAAGAACGTGATCGTCATGAAGAACGGCAAAAACGTGTTCCCGGAGGAGATAGAGAACCTTATCAATTTCCTGCCGTACGTCTCAGAAAGCATGGTGTTCACCCAGGACAAGGGGAGCGACTATGTGCTCTGGGTGAAAGTGGTGTGCGACCAGGAATACATGCGCGAGCATGCTCTCTCAGATGCCGACGTTAATGCCCAGTTCGAGAAAGATCTCGACGAGATCAACAAAACCATGCCGGCGTACAAGATGGTGAAGCGATTCTATATCTCAGATAAGCCGACCATCAAAACCACGACGATGAAAACGAAGAGGCGCGAAGAAATAAAGCAGGTAGAAGAAGAGCTGAAAGAGCGCGGACTTAAATAATACATCAAATAAAAAGCAGCATGACCATGCTGCTTTTTATTTAGGATATTATTTTTCGATCTCTTTCAGTACGTTTATCATTTCTATTGCGCCGAGGGCACAGTCGTAGCCCTTATTGCCGCCCTTGGATCCTGCGCGGAGCAGTGCCTGCTCAACGTTTTCTGTGGTAAGCACGCCGAACATTACTGGCATGTCGTATTTAAGCGAGAGCTGTGCCACGCCCTTGGAGACTTCTGCGCATACATAGTCAAAGTGTGGTGTGTCGCCGCGGATAACTGTTCCGAGGCAGATCACTGCGTCATACTTCCCTGACTCGCACATTTTCTGTGCGACGAGCGGGATCTCAAAAGCTCCCGGGCACCATGCGACGTCGATGTTCTTCTGCTTCACTTCATGGCGCTTTAAGCCGTCCAGCGCTCCGCCGAGTAATTTGTTCACGACAAGCTCATTGAACCTTGAGCATACGATACCGACTTTAACATCTTCTGCTACGAGATTACCTTCAAATATGTTCATTTCTTTTCCTCCTGACAGACTCATTTATCGATTTATGATTTTTAGCGTTTTTGTGATGTTATATGAAATGACATGTTATTGTCATTATTCATCTGGATTTTGATCGTCGGCGCCATCGCCTGCGTCGTCGTAGTTCAGCAGGTGGCCCATCTTCTTCTGTTTGGTCTTGAGGTAGAAGAGGTCCTGTGTGGTCGCCGGCATCTGGATCGGAACTCGTTCCACGATCTCAAGGCCGAATTCGTGGAGCTCGTAGACCTTCTGCGGGTTGTTCGTAAGGAGCCGCATCGTGTGGACACCGAGCTCGCGCAGTATCTGAGCCCCAATGTAGTATTCACGCGCGTCGCCCGGGAAGCCGAGCGCGAGGTTTGCTTCCAGCGTATCCATACCTTTATCCTGGAGCTCGTACGCGCGGAGCTTGTTGATCAGGCCGATGCCGCGCCCTTCCTGACGCATATAGAGCACTATGCCGCGGCCCTCAGCTTCAATGTGCTGCATCGCCGACTGGAGCTGCTGTCCGCAGTCGCATCTTATCGAGCCGAATGCGTCTCCTGTCAGGCACTCTGAGTGGACACGCACGAGGACATTCTCACCGTCCCCGATGTCACCCTTTACGAGCGCTATATGATGCTCGCCGTTAAGCTTGTTGACAAAAGCCTTGGCGCGGAAGTTGCCGTACCGGGTCGGAAGCTTTGTGTCCGCGACCTGCTCAACGAGGAGGTCATGTTTCTTGCGCCAGTCCTGCAGGTCTTTGATCGTGATGAACTTGAGCCCGTATTTCTGTGCCATCTTGATGAGACCAGGTGTCCTGAGCATGTGCCCGTCGTCAGCCATGACCTCGCAGCATATACCGCACTCGCGGAGGCCTGCGATCCGCATGAGGTCGATCGTGGCTTCGGTGTGGCCGTTTCTCTCAAGCACGCCGCCGCGTCTCGCAAGCAGCGGGAACATGTGTCCGGGGCGCCTGAAATCGGTAGGCCTGCTCTCCGGGTCTGAGCACATTCTTGCGGTGATCCCGCGCTCTTCTGCGGAGATCCCGGTAGTTGTAGTGTAGTGATCGATAGAAACTGTAAACGCAGTCTCATGGTTGTCGGTGTTCTCCGTCACCATCTGCGCTAGATTAAGGCGCTTTGCGATCTCTTCGCCGATCGGCGTGCAGATCAGGCCGCGCCCGTGGACCGCCATGAAGTTGATGTTGTCAGTCGTTGCGAACTGGCCAGCGCAGATGAGATCGCCTTCATTCTCGCGGCCCGGGTCGTCCGAGCAGAGGATGATCTTCCCGGCCTTGAGGTCCTCGACCGCTTCCTCGATCGTGTTATATCTGAATTCCTCTTCCATGCCTTCCCTCCAGGGTGTATCTATTAACTGCTAGAGCAGATCCAGCAGATTCTTATCATTCACGCGGCTTCGGCCTTGTTCCTCCGGTCCGCCGCTTACCATCTTTTTCACATATTTTCCAATTATATCCGTTTCCAGGTTGACGAGCGACCCGGTCCTTTTGTTCGGAAGTATGGTCTCCTCGATCGTGTGCGGTATTATCGAAACGCTGAACGTTCCGCCAGATACTGCTGCGACTGTAAGGCTGATGCCGTCTATCGCGACAGATCCTTTTTCCACGATCAGCGACATGATGTCATCGTCCGCGGCGATCGTGTACCACACGGCGTTCCCGTCATTCCTTATCTTTACGATCTTTCCGGTCCCGTCGATGTGGCCGGAGACGATGTGCCCGCCGAATCTTCCGTATGCCGGCATCGCGCGCTCAAGGTCAACTTCAGTCCCTGGCTTTGCATCCGCGAGCGAGGTCCGGCTAAGCGTCTCAGGCATCACGTCGGCCGTAAATGACTTATCCGTCAGCTCAGTCACAGTCAGGCAGATCCCGTTAACAGCGATACTGTCGCCGACCGCGGTGGGTACCTCAGGAACATCAAAGCCTTCACGGCTCGTCTTATGCCCCAGTACTTTGCTGCATCTTACAGTGAGCTTGAAAGTACCGCCGCCTTTTTTTATAGTTTCAATTGTACCGATCTCTTCTATAATACCCGTAAACATTGATGCTGCCTCTCAGAATGTGTTTTTTAGAACCGTCCCTAAAAACACATTTTACAAGTCTCCCTCGACTATCAGGTCGCTCCCGATCGTACGTGTTGTCAAGTTTCTCAGCCTGAATGCTGTGTCAGGTGAATCGCATCCGGCACCTGCGACTGGTGATTTTGCTTCTTTTCCGCCCATGATCATTGGTGATATGAATGACACTATATGGGAGGCCATCCCGGAATCAAGAACTGACCAGTTTATCGATGCTCCGCCTTCTACGAGCACGGAGTCGATCTTCATGCTCCCTAGCTTTTTCAGTATATCGGGCATGTTTGCCGTGCCATTTTCATCCGGGCTTACATTAAGGATGTACACTCCGCGGTCCAGGTAGGGCTTTAATCTTTTCGGATCTGTCACGCAGGTCGCGATGACGGTTCGAGGGAGCCAGTCTCTGTAATTCCCGCCTTCTCCTGCTGTCATCACCACTTTTGAATCAAGAGGGGTCCTCAGGTCAGTATCGCAGATCACTCTTACCGGATCCAGGCCATCAGCATCTCTAACGTTAAGCAAGGGGTCGTCCGCAAGAACTGTTCCTATCCCGGCCATTATTGCCATGTGCTCAGCCCTCATCTTATGGACATAGCGGCGTGACTCTTCACAGCTTATCCATTTTGATTTTCCTGTGGCTGATGCGATCTTCCCGTCAAGCGTCATGGCATATTTTACGGTAACATATGGAATGCTTGTCGTAATGTAATGGAAGAAGATCTTGTTGATAGCGTCGCAATCCTCGCGGAGGAAGTCTGTCGTTACTTTTATCCCTGCATTTTCAAGGATGGATATTCCTTTTCCGGCGACAAGCGGGTTAGGATCAGGCGACCCGACGTACACCTCAGAGATTCCGGCTTCGATCAGGGCGTCAGTGCATGGAGGCTGTTTGCCGTAATGGCAGCAGGGCTCAAGAGTGACGTAAATCGTTGATCCTGCCGGGTCTTCGGTGCAGTGGGCGAGGGCATTCCTTTCAGCGTGGAGCTCACCATATCTCTCGTGATATCCCTCGCCGATGATGCGCCCGTCTTTAACAATGACAGCACCGACCCTTGGATTAGGCCCGGTATATCCGGTGCCCCTGAGCGCAAGCTCAATTGCCAGCCGCATGTATTTTTCATTCATATCATTCATAATAAAAAACTCCGGGACCGGATCCCAGAGCAAATGAAAAAGCGATATTATCTCTTCTTCCATCCAGACTTTACTGTCGGTACCGGAATCACACCGGTTCATGCCGATTGGCTCGCGGACTGTACCGCCGGTCGGGGATCTCACCCTGCCCTGAAGATTCTTTTCGATTCGAGTATACGTCAGCAAAACCCTGATGTCAACAGAAACCTTGTAAAATGGCGGTGCAGCGTGAATTAAATCACATAGGAAAGACAACCGGCCGGAAAATATGATATAATGTCGTTAAATAAGCAGAAGAAACAGGAGCGAATACAGTCATGTTCGACAGGTTTGATAAAGAATGGCAGTTCGTCGCAGACGTCTGGCTCGATGAGGACGATTTCGACGAGTTTCACTGCAGATGCATATGTTCATCGAAAGAGCTCAGGCAGCTGCAAAGCTTTATGCGGATGTCTGAAGCGGTTGCAGCTGAAGAGCCGGGTGCCTACAAGTCAGAAATTGCGGCGAAGCTCATGGATGAGATGGTGAATGAAAGCAGCAGGCTGGCGGACTTCAAGCAGAGGGCATATCGTGCAGCTCTTGAGGGTGCCAAAGAATACATCAAGACCATGGGTGAGCGGAGTGAAGTAAGGCCGGAGATCAAAGACATGATGGAAGCTCCGGATCTGTACAGCTTGAGGGTCACTTGCCACTACTACAGCAGGGACATCCTGTAGGAGCCGGCGAGCATGTCTGACAGCAGGCATTAAGAAGTATTATACAGCAGGTGAAGAGAGATCTTCACCTGTTTTTTCATGCGGTGAAAGAGCATGCTCACATGATTGCTGATATACCCGCGACAGCTGAGAAGCGTCTTCACGATCATGACGGATAGTAAAGCGAAGGACAGTTTTATTTGGGGAAAAATCGACTGTTTCCAACGTTTTGCAGCTTTACCGGACATAATGTAAGGAAGAAGTCTGAATATAGAAGAAAATGGAAAAAATGGTTGACGTTGTATGGGGAAGTTGCTATGCTCTTTGTCACCGGACAGGGAGTGTAAGAAATGCGAGCACGATGTGCGAGCATAGAGTACAGGAAAGGTTTTGATCAGTGAATCATATGGCCGGCCGGTAAGCTGGCACAAACATACAACATCAGGAGAGAAAGAGATGGAAACGGTAAAAATCGGTGTGATGATACATGACAGGAGCTACAGGAGCGCGCTTTTAAGGGGGCTTTCGCATGAGAGCAGGGACTTTCAGTTCGTCGCGCTGGATGGAAATTCGGATAGATATGAAACAGACAGCTGCCAGATCATAATCAGTGACGATGACGGAAGCAGCTCTGCAGATTACTCACTGGTTCACGATGTAAGTACAAGCGGATATAATGCTGGATCTCATGATCCGGCAGATCGCTTCAGGAGGAAAGATGGTGCTGTATCAGGAGATCATGCAGCGCCGGTAATAACACTTACGCATCATGAGATGTATGATATGGGACACCTGGGCGGCAGGATGGAGATATTCAGGTATGAAGATGCCAGGGTGTTCGTGAACAAGATCATCTACTATTACGCGAAGGAGAAGGGAATAGACCTTTATTTTCACGGTAAAAAGAAGTGCAGGAAAGTCGTTTTCTCGTCGCTGAGGGGAGGGAGCGGCACTACTTCCGCTGCAATTGCATCGGCGAGGTTCATTAAATACAGGTTCGATAAGAAGATTCTTTTTATAAGCCTTTGCCCGATAGACGGGTCAAGAGAGTACACAGGGGCGTCTGACGGCGGCAATATGATGTCGCTCCTGTACCATCTAAGTGCCGGTGATGATGTGCCGCTGTGCAAATTCATCTCGTCACAGGACGGAGTGGACCATATAAGGGGGCAGCGCGATAACAGGGCTGCTGCCGAGATGTCAATAAAGGAGATGAAACAGCTTCTCAGGATGATAGACGGTATGGGGCTTTATGATTTCATATTCGTGGATATCGGATCCCACTGGAGTTCTTTGGCAAGGTTTCTGATGGATGGCGCCGATGTGAATGTCAAGATCCGGCATAGAGATGAGTTAACGGGAGATGGACAGGATCCATCCGGTAAAGAACAGGCCTCGGGGAGAGTCATAAACGTTATGGCTTTTGATGATGATAGAGCAGAAGCAGGACAGGACGGCCTGGCACTCACTTACGACCCTGAAGCGTTCGTAGCCGGTGATAAGAGAACATATATCGACATACGGGGACAGTACGGAAAAGATGTAAGTTTACTGGCGGAAAGGATAGTCGGGAGCGCTGAATAGAGATGAATGAAAAACTCAGGAATGTATACAGAGAAGATCTGAAGAGGGTGAGGAAGATATTCTCGGGATTGTCCGGATTCGAGCGGGAGACTTTTACAGAGCAGTCATACAGAAGGATAATCGAAGAGGAAGTCATGACTGACAGCGGGCTCTCCGTTAAGGAAATAACGGAGCTCGTGGACCAGATATACGCAAGGACGAGGAGCAGGCTGGGAATACTCAAGTTCCTGGTGGATGATGAAAGCATAAATGAGATCATGGTAAACGGACCAGAAAGTGTCTTCGTTGAAGGGAAAGATGGCCTCAGAAAGGTAAATGTCGAATTTGATTCGAGAGAGGAACTAGAGGAAATAATCAGGAATATCGCGGCGTCGGTAAGACGCGAGATAAATGAGATGAATCCGATACTAGACGCGAGGCTGGAAAACGGATCAAGAGTGAATGCGGTATTCAGGAACGTGGCAGCCGAGGGACCGGTTCTCACGATCAGGAAATTCGCCAAGGAGAGGATAACAATATCCAGGATGATAAGCGAAGGGACGCTTACAGAGGAAGCGGCTGATGCATTAAAAGTCCTGGTGAGGTCGGGATATAACATCCTTATAAGCGGCGGGACATCATCCGGTAAAACCACGTTCCTTAATGCTTTGACCGACTTTATCCCGCAGGATGAAAGGGTGATAGTGATAGAAGACTCAAGGGAGTTAAGCTTCCAGAATCTCCTGGATCTGGTCCAGATGGAGTGTCATACGGCGAATTCACAGGGTAACGGTGAAGTCACGATGGAGCAGCTCATAAGGACGAGCCTCAGGATGCGGCCGGACAGGATAATAGTCGGAGAGGTAAGAGGCCGCGAGGTAGCGATGATGCTTCAGGCAATGAATACAGGGCATGACGGGAGCCTTACGACCGGCCACGGTAATTCTGCAGCAGGCATGCTCCGCCGTTTGGAAGCTATGTATCTCATGTCTGAGGAGATACCGCTTGAAGCTGTGAGGGCCCAGATACTTGAAGGTATAGACATCTGCGTACATCTTACCCGTACAGGAGATGGCAGGCGGTGTGTTACGGAGATAAGTGAGCTTACCGGGTATCGTGATGGTGAGTACATACTGAACAGGCTGTTCGAAGCAGGCGAGAACATGGAGCTTGTCAGTACGGGAGCAAAGCTTAAAAACAGAGGAAAGCTGGAACTGAGCCGCCTGAAGGAGAACTGACACATGGATTACAGGAAGTATGAGCCGGGAAGGGCTGAAAAGATCATGATACTGGCTTTGCTTACAGCAGCCTTTGCAGCTCTGGGTGTGCTGTTCTATGATACGCCGCTCACGGCAATTCTGGCACCGATTGCTTTTGTTCCGGCGATGAAAGCATATTCATATGAAATGGCATCGAGGAGGTGTGGCCGTCTGAGAAACCAGTTCAGAGATCTGCTGGACTCGCTTTCATCATCATTTGCCGGAGGAAGGCATCTCTATGAAGCGCTTGATGAGGCAGATAAAGAGCTTTCTGCCATATATGATGAAGATGATGAGATCATTACTGAAGTAAGGGGAATGATGAAGAGGATGGACGACGGTGAGACAGATACCGGTGTTATGTCAGATCTTGCGGCAAGGTCCGGGATCGACGATATAGAGATGTTCTCTCAGGTGTTCGGCGCCTGCAGTGAGACTGGCGGTGATATGATAACTGCAATGACTGACGCGTCGAGCATGCTCGCAGATAAGATAAAGATCGAGAATGGTATCAGGGCGCTTACTTCACAGAAGAAAGCTGAAGGCCTGATAATAAGTGTTATGCCTGTAGTGATCATACTGTTCTTAAGAGCTGTCGCACCGGACTATATAGGAGTAATGTACGGTAATATCACAGGCATCGCCCTTATGACGCTTGCCCTTGCAGCAGCAATGTATGCATATTATCTTATCAGGAAGATCACGGAGATAGAAGTATGAAAGGGATACAGAAGGAGATAAGCTCTTTTAAGAGCTTCGCGAAAGACAGCCAGAACAGGAAGACCATAGTCCTTATCGCGACCGCAGTTGTTCTGCTCACAGCAATCGGTATTGTTAAAGACAATTATGCAGGAGAAGAGTATATCGAAGCAGGCCGCGGCACCATAAAGGGTGTGGTTAGAGAAAATGAGGATGAAAGTGCAGCATACGCTCTTAAGATAGAAGCAGATGTAGATGGAAAGAAACAGACCAGAGACGTGACACTTACATTGGATGGAGGAGCTGAGAACGTACAGGAAAGCTCGGATAAAGAAGAAACAGCGGAGTCTTTGTTTGAGTCGGAGCTGTCGAATATGCTGATGAAGCTGTCAAAGACAGGGGGACGTAAAATAATGCTGCCGTCATCTCTTCCGAGCGGTACAGAGCTGATCTGGAGAAAAGGTGAAAGCAGCACCTGGCCGGTGCTCATACTCCTTGCTCCGATGCTCGTATGGCTCCTTTACCTTGATGGTGAGAAGAAAAAGCGTGATGCTGTCAGAGAAAAAACCGAGAGCGTGGAATGTGAGCTTCCGGCATTTAATGACCAGCTTCTTCTGCTGCTTGGATCCGGGCTGATATTCAGGGACGCGTTCCAGAGGATAGCCGAAGGGTACAGGAACAGGAAGAAGAAAAGTTTTTTCCAGAGCGAGATCATAAGTATAGAAGACGAGACGGAAGAAGGCGTTTCTGACATAGTAAACGTTATAACCAGACGGTCTGAAGCTATGGGAGTGAGCCAGTTCTCAAGACTTGCCGGAGTCATAAGGGACAATCAGCTCAGAGGGACGGATATAAGCGGGAAGCTTAAGACTGAAGGGGAGATACTTTGGGATCTCAGGAAGAGGAACGCTGAGGAGAAGGGCAGGCTTGCTGAGACTAAGCTTACTCTTCCTCTTGCGATACTATTACTGGTACTGGTGCTGGTAACTGCGGCGCCGGCTATGATACAGGTGCAGGGAGGTTAATGAGATGAAAAAGATAAAAACAGGAATGAAGAGCATGCTCGCGAATAAAAGGGGTATGGAGATGGTGCAGGTAGCGATTCTTATCGCGCTTGCCGTCGCCCTGGGGATCATCTTCAGGACAGAGATAACCAAGTTTGTAAACAACACATTCAGCACATTGAACAGCTGAGGCAGGAATATGCTGAATAAGAAGGGTGAGGAGATCGTGGAAGCCGCCATAGTGCTTCCGCTCGTTATACTGACGATACTCAGTATGATAACGGTTGCGGTGTTTTTGTTCAGATATGAGATCAGTCAGTCAAAGACACACATCTCGCTGGCAAGAGAAGCAGCGGGATCCAGACAGATCTTCAGCATAAAGAAAGCATCAGCATCAGCTTCAGGTGCTTCGCGGGGAACATGGAGGAAGCAGCTGAGTAAGGACAATACATTTAGGATGTATATAATAAGCCAGTCAGATGCTGTAATGCTTGGAGAACTGGCAGAATGAAGACGTAAAGCAGGATCAGCGAGGGGAGATCCTGATGCATGAAAGGGATAGAGAAGAGATGTTCAGGGATAAAAAGGGGTCTGTCACAGTGTTCGTC
>CAZBFD010000010.1:0-19889 GCA_964491055.1 uncultured Eubacterium sp. | reverse complement strand
TTATGTTTCCCATCTCAATATCCAGAAATGCAAGTGCGACCTTGTTCCCCCTGGCATACTCAAGTGCCTCTGAAGGAGATCTGAATCCTGTGACTTCCGCCTGAGGAAGTGCCTCCACAAGTGTCTTCATACATCCGGAAAGGATTATCTGCTCGTCGTCGACTATGATCACCTTGGGCTTCTCACCCTCATGTTCAGATGTGACCAGAAGCTCACTCACATCTGCATCAAGACAGTCCGAAAGCTCAGCGATCATGGCAGCATCAGGAAGGCGCTTACCGGTCTCCCATTTTGTCACTGTAGATCTTTCCACATGAAGACGGTCAGCCAGGTCCTGCTGTGACAGGCCCTTCTCTATCCTGAGCTTTCTGAGATTTTCAGCAAAATAAATACTCATATTATAAACTTCTCCTTTATTCAGGATCCCCTTTTTTTATTCTACGCGGAGAATAAGGACATTACAATCCACAATACACATATACTGCATCTCTGAGGCGATCCCTGATATGATACGCAGTCCCATGTTTCTTGCCGGGTCTTTATCTGTGATCAGGACCCGTGAGATGTAGCTCTCCGGATCGAAGTGCCTGCCGGAATCCCGGAAGCGCAGAATGACTGCTTTGTTCTCGCATACCGCGCGCACATCGACAGCACCGTCTGATCCCTTGCTGTATCCCCATTGCAGTGTATTACAGGCTACCTCTTCCTCACAGAGAGCAGCGAGCATGCTCAGCCTTGAGCTGATGTTATGATCGCTGCAGAAAATACGAAGCGATTCGGAAAATGCCGTAGCTTCTTTAAAATTACTGACTGTGGCCTCAAGTACATACTGACTTTCTCCCTCATCCCCGGTAACACTGTATATATGCTTTCCTGAAACATTCCTGATGTTTCCTGCCCTGAGCAGGTACACCATGAAACAAGCCGCGATCATCAGCGCGAGCGCAAGCTCTCCGAAAAGATGCCCCATCCAGATCCTGCTCACAGGCTCTGCCCGGTCCAGGATCCTTACAAAGACGATCCAGCATACTCCGCCCTCCAGTATGCCGATAACAGCTGAGAGCAGCTTCCTCTCTACGACGATCAGATATCTTTCTACTACCTGGCATACTGCGACAAGCGGAAGTGAAACAGCAAAACCGCGGATAACAGCAAGTGACATATGAAAGAGCTGATCGTTACCGCCGGAGAAGAAATTAGCGGCCGGCCCTGCTGATGCTATAAAAATCAATGCGTATATGGAGCACGGTATCAAAGCATACCACAAGCCCATCAGAAGTACAGTCCTGACACCCTTATGATCCGCCTCACCGCGTGAAACACCGCCAAGCGTCGCTACAGCGCCGCTCACGGCAAGACACCCCGGAAGAAGAAACGCCCAGATCGAATTACCTGCAGCAACAGCTGCAACCAGGTCTTCTCCCGCAAGCTGAAAAGCAAAATGATTTATCACTATTCCTGTGAGAAATGCAGTAAATTCATGAAGCATGACAGGAATACCATTTGAGAGCGCCAGCGCCCACTCTTTGTGGAATCCCATGCATGGATATGGCTTGAGCAGCGAGGTTCTGCTCCTGTAATGCAGAAGAAGCACCAGAAGCTCTGCATAGCAGCTGAGTACGCTTGCCGCGGCCATTCCTGCCATGCCTTGATGGAAGATCATCACATTAAGGATATCCCCCAGGATGTTCACGACCGTCGCAACATGAATGGCAAAAGGTGAACGTCTTGCATCACCATCCAGCTGCATTACAGGATGAAGGACCGGGCACACCATGATCGACGGCATAGCCGGAGCCATCCACAGAAGATACTCTTCAGCCATGGAGATCGTGTCATCTGCATGAGCTGTGAAAGCACAGAGCACAGAAACAGCCGCGCCGCGAAACACGGTAAACAGCAGCAGAAACGGAACAGATGCGCACAGGCCTGTCATCAGCATCTGGAAAACACGGCGCCTCGCCGTTTCAAGCTTCCCCCGCCCAAGATCCATTCCTATATTAAGCTGCGAGGCGGTTCGTAAAAGCACCGGAATAAGACTGATAAGAGAGTATAGAGGTACGATAAGGCCGAAAGCCGCCATGGCCTTCATTCCCATAAAGTGGCCGATGATCATACCATCCACGGCCGTATTCAGCATGACTGTAAAAAAGCCCGAGAAGCTGTAAAGCACGCTTCTGTGAAACATTTTCTGCAGAACGTTTTCACCACTCAGGCCCGGATCCATGTCATACATCATGATTCTTCAGATAGCTCCTGAGTATCCTCAAAATACTGTAGATCAGAAAAACTTCTATAGGAAAATTGATCGCTTCTTTCGGAATGCTCCCCAGGAACACCGCTTTGAACGGCATCCCGTAAAACACGCTCAGCCAGAAACAGTTAAGGAAAAGGCTGATAGAAACCGTCTTCACAAGATGCGCAAGCGCGATCCTGATGATCAATCCTTTATTCCCGTCATGAAGCAGGCTTCCGTCTTCAGGCTTTTCCCACCATTTCCTGTAAAGGAAAATGCCGTAGATCAGGCCTATCAGCCCTGTACTCAGCGTAAAGCCGGGGAAGAAAGGCCCTGCCGGTTTCACAAGAAATCCGCACACATCGATAAGTGCGCCTATCATGAAGCCTATTGCCGGCCCGAACAGATATCCCCCAACAGCGATCGGAAGTCCTGTCAGCGTTACTTCAGTGATCGTTGAGAGCGGAATACGCAGAAAAGACAACACCACACCGATCGCTACCAGCATGGCACTTAAAGTAAGAATACGTATGCTAATAACAGAATTCTTCAAATAATCACCCTCTTCCGTATCCTTCTTGTCAAGCACCTGAATCAGGACTAGTATTCGTTGATCCATTCAAGCGTAAAGCTGTCATCATTGACCGCAAGCTTCGCTGTTGCCATATCAAAGCCTCCATAATATAACCGATCCCCTGGTTACGATATCAGGTTGATAAAAAAGAGGATCGTCGTGCTGTTTATTATATCATTTAAAAAGCTGCCCGTGATCGGGATCAGGATATATGCTGTGTTGGAAGGAAGCCTGTTGTAAGTGACGGACTGTATATTTGCCATAGCGACAGGCGTTGCCCCCAGACCGAAGCCGCAGACTCCCGCGGTGAGGACTGCCGCGTCATAATCTCCTCCCAGTATACGGAACATGGCAAATCTGGCGAAAATGATCATGAACAGGGTCTGTGCGGCGAGCATGATGATAAGCGGCACAGCGAGATCCGCGAGCAGCCAGATCTTCATGGTGATCAGAGCGATACCAAGGAAGAATTCCAGCATGACCCCGCCGATCTTGTTCACTTCATCTGCATAGACCTTGTATTTGCCAGAACACATCCCCACGTTGCGGATGACAGCGCCTGTAACAAGCCCTCCTATATAATCCGGGAAGATCATACCTGTTTTGGATATCAGCCCTGAAACAATCGAGCCTATGCCTAAAGCGACCGCAATGTGGCATGCAGCCGGGGCGAACTGGAAGAACTCTTCTTTGATATCTTTCTTTTCTTTCTGGACTGTATCATCTGACACTTTAGCGGTCCTAAGAAGGTCATATTTCTTGATCAGGCTGCCTGCTACTGGTCCGCCGACAAGCCCGCCAGCGATAAGTCCGTAAGTAGCCGCGGCCAGGCAGAATGTAGTCGCTCCGTTCAGTCCTTTTCCTTCCAGGACTGTTCCGAATGCTGCCGAGGTGCCATGTCCCCCCAGCAATGGGATGGATCCTGTGCACATCCCGACAAGTGTATCTACATTGAGCAGGCGGGCTAAGCCGATGCCCATACCGTTCTGAACAAACGCGATCACGATCATGATAACGATGAGCCGCACCAGCATCTTCCCGCCTGATTTAAAAACGCTGACATCCAGGCTGTATCCCACCGAAGTGAAGAACACTATCATGCAGATATCCTTAAGCGTCTCATCAAAGAATATATCCACGATCCCGGCGACATGCAGGATGCAGACCAGGATAGAGATGATCCCGCCGCCTATGACCGGCGCCGGAATACAGAAACGCTCGAAGAAAGGCACCTTCTGTTTGATGGCTCCGCCGAGATACAGCGCCCCTACTGCAATAGCAAGCGTAAGATACATGTCGATTGTTACAGTTTGCATAAGAGATCACCCCTGCATAATAAGCCTTTCCTGTGCTGATCTACAGCTCATTCTCGGACAGATACTTTTCAAGCTCCTCTATCATCTTGTCACCGTCGTTATTCTTGAACAGTTTAGTCATGCACCCTGTGATCATCGGGTTGATATCCAGGCCATACTCAACTGACCTGGTATCTGTCTTGAATCCATAGCATCTTTTGCCGGCGGCATAACCCATACCAAGCTCAACGCAGGCACCTTCATCCGGCGCCCTGCCATCCAGATTCATGAAAATGATATCAGCCTTATAGACCTCATCATGATCGAGCTTGAATATCATCTCAGTCATCTCTTCCTCACTCTTTCCTTCAAGAGCAGCAGCTTCTATCCCGTCACGCTGCGGGAGGAAGACTGTATATCCATGATCTTCAAGCACTTTCACGACTTTCAGGTTATATTCTTTCTCAGCCTGGTTGAACAATGGCCCGGCAAAGTAAACATTCTTGCCGGTCTTTTCCCCTTCTTCTGTGCTCGATGCCTGAGCAGCTTCTACCCCATTGTCAGACACATCCCCAGACGCGCTGCCCTCCGAGCATGCTCCGAGCACCATCAAAACCATGACCACAGCCAATATCAGTGCTGCCATCTTTCTGCCGAACTTCATAACCTCAACCTCCAGTTACTATAGTATTACTACCTGAATCTCTCTTAGTTCTCTGCAGGGATCTGCAGTATCTCAGTCGCCACATTCTCCTGGAACCGGACGTCATGCTCTACCAGCAGCATCGTAGGCTTATACTTGATCAGAAGCTTCTCGATCTGCATCCTGGAAATGACATCTATATAGTTCAGCGGCTCGTCCCAGATATACAGGTGGGCTTTTGCAAGGAGGCTTGCAGCGACCAGCACTTTTTTCTTCTGCCCTTCCGAGAAGCCGCTGATATCCCTGTCGAACTGCTCCTGCTCAAGCCCCATGAGCCAGACAAGCGAAAAGAACATGCTCTCATCAAGTCCTCTCTCCAGGGCAAAATCCCTGAGGGATCCAGTCATCCATGAGGTGTCCTGGCTGACATAAGAAATGATCATCCCAGAGCCCACTGTCAGGTCCCCGCTTATGTTAAGCTCTGTATGCTCATTATTCTTCAGCTGTACTCCGGCCTTCTCCAGCACCGCTTTGATTATGCTGGACTTACCGCAGCCGTTCGGCCCGGACAGGAACAGTCTGTCACCCCGCCTTACCTCGAACCTGAGCCCTTCGAAGAGCGGTTCTGCTCCGTCATACGCAAGGGACAGGTCGCTCGCACTGACCAGCACATCCTTATGATATCTTACAGGCTCGATCTTAAGCTCCCGGACCTGCTCCACATCTCTAAGCAGTCCCTCTTTCTCCTTCATCTCACGGGCGATCCGCTTCTCAAACGCCCCGACCCGTGACTGCATCTTCTTGGTCTTGCTCCCGATGTACGACCTTGCATTCATCTGCCGGTCATGCTCTTTCTCAGGATCAAAACCTATTTTGCTGCTCTCGCTCTTCGCAGCCCAGCGGCTGCTCCGGTCAGCAGAAGCTTTCAGTTTCTTTATCTCCTTCAGGTGCTTCTCGTTTTCCGCCTGTGCGAAAGCGTCATTCTTTTCCTTGTTTTCCTGCCAGGAAGAAAAATTCCCGGCCTGCACCTCGATCGTCGCCCGGTTAAGTACCAGGACATGATCTGTTACCGCGTCCAGAAGATCACGGTCATGTGAGACCAGGATGAACCCTTTCTTTCCTTTAAGGAATGCCTTAACACTCTCCCTCGCTGAAATGTCCAGGTGATTAGTCGGCTCATCGATAAGGAGCATCTCATTCTCCCCCGCGAAAAGGACCGCCAGCATCACCCTCGTCCTTTCACCATAGCTCAGGGTCCCGAAAGGCCTGTACAGGCATTCCGCATCCATTCCGATCCCGCTCAGCTGGACCAGCACCTGCCAGAGCTCAACCTCAGGCTTCCATTTATCGATCAGTTCTTCAGCATTCCGTCCGAGATCACTTTCACTTATCTTATACGGAAAATAGTCAAACTGCACTGAAGAAGAGATACTTCCCTGATAGCTGTATTTCCCCATCAGAAGATTCAGAAGCGTAGTCTTGCCCTTTCCGTTCCGTCCGATAAGGCCAAGCTTCCATCTGCTGTCGATATTAAAGCTGGCATGCTCAAAAACGGGATCAGCACTCCCGTCATAAGCAAATGAAAGATCTGTTACATTTATAAGAGACATAAGCTAATTATCCTGATCCGGAAGATACCAGTCTGACATTGCAAAGTCTGCTCCGATGGAGCTCAGATATTCATAATCTTCATATGTAAGTGTATAATAGGTCCCGATCTGGATGCCGCGCTTATGGCAGTACTTAACGAGCTTCCTGCCGCAGTCATCCTGCCTGATCCCCGTCATACGCGTTATCACGAGCGTATCGCCTTTATTCTTCTGCAGCCATCTGATAGACTTGTTGATCTTTTTACGGCTCAGCCTGCTGGTCTGCATGCCGACACGCACACCTTTCTTTACGAAACGCTTCATATCTGATTCGCTTGAAGAGAACACCACCGCCCTGTCTTTGACCTTGTATTTTTTTATGAGACGTATGATCTTTTTCACTCCTGCTTTGCTAAGACTGTATTTGCCCGTCTTCGGCTTGATGTGTATAAGGATCGTTCCCGGATGTTTCCCGGCTGTCTTAAGTACTTCCTGAAGTGTAGGTATCACGGTTGTACCGTCGTTGTAAGGGATCAGGTACCTGCTCTTGGTCCGGCTGCTGGCGTTGACGTTCCAGATCTTATTGCTCTTACCCTGACACATGCGGCCGGTAGTCGAGTCATGGAACACCATGATATCGCCTTTTCTGGACTCCCATACATCGAGCTCGATCCCCGAGAATCCCGCCTCATATGCTCCTTCGAAGGCTGGCATGGTGTTTTCCGGAAACATGCCGGAATACCCTCTGTGGCCTATCATTTCCACGGAATCTGTTGCATCCGCGGCATATGCAGATACAGGCATGATGAGACAGGCCGTCATTATCACTAAAGATATGATCGTCATATGACCAGAGGTTGAGCTCCAGGCCGCTATCTCTGCAGTATTTATCGATCTTTTTATTTATTGCGCTCTTGTTTACGCTTACGCCCTGGTATCCCATCGACCTGGCATAAGCGACCTGCTCCATGGCGGTCCTTCCTTCAGGGTTTGTCCTGACGTTCACGTTCAGTATAATCGAAGGGGCTTCCCCATAGACTTCCATTGCATAGCTCTGCATCATGCTCATCGAATCATCGACATATCCTACAAGCCTGCACTTCTTAAGAAGGCCTCTTTCTGCCAGCATATCCACGATCATCCGGACTGCCTGCGGGCTGAATTCCACCTTGCTGTCCAGGTAAGGGACCGCCCCGTATTTCTGGCAGATGTCGAGGAATGAAGCCAGTTTACATATCTTCTGATTATATTTCTCCGCATTTACACCTTCAATGATCCTTAGCTGTTCGATCTCTTCTGCTGTCATATCTGAGAGGTTCCTGTCCACTCCGCAGAAATTCAGCAGGTTCAGGTCATGGCAGACATAGATCTGGATGTTTCCATTCTCATCCGGAAGTGATTCCTGTATGTCTGCCTCCATTCCCCAGAAATGCGCCTTCCCGGCGAGCTGATATGCCTTTTTTGAGTTTGGCGGCGCCTTTGACTGTAATCCTCTGTGAGCGATGTGCCTGTATTTTGTGACCCGTATCCTGAGATTTTTCTTTATGGTCCTGGTCTTTGTCTTACCCTTGCTTTTATACGTTTCCTTCGTTGAGATCGTTATCGTCGCTCTCCCGGCCTTTTTACCCTTGATCACGCCGCTTTTTGATACAGTGGCGATCCCGGTATCACTGGATCTGAATCTGACCGCGGTGCATTTGCCGGAAACGTCTGTTACTGAAGCATATATCTGCCTGCTCTCTTTTACCCTGAGGTAGCTGGCAGCCGCCATGTCCGGGACTTTGATCGAAGTCGCATATACTGGCGATACTGCGATCAGCGCCGTCAGTACGATCAAAACCCCGATGATGTATTTACCTGCAGACCTTATAGTTTCCATCATGCTCCACTGTTTTCTTCGGCTTCTTTTTCTTTATGAATTATAACATAACCAGCTGATTATATTAATATCATCTGGTCTTTGAGGCCCACGCTCTCCATCTCTCTCGGGCTCGCCATGTACAGATCATTCAGGTACGAGCCTTCAGTAAAGCCTTCGTCCCCGTATCCAGATCCCCACAATGTGTCGGAATCAGGCAGCCTGACGAACTCACCGTCATAGCTGTTGCTGCAGGTATCATCGCCAGCACCAGCAATAACGACAGCAGTACTATCCCGCCTTTTGATCCGGATCCTTTTTTCATATCTGTTTATCCCCGTTTTTTCATCTGAATGATAATACTATAAATATTATAGATAATACTGATTCCTGAGTAAACAATTCTATAATAAAAACTGCACTGAAGGCGGAAAATGCTGTATAGTATAATCTGAACACGAATGTGGATTTGAGAAAAGAGGACATGTACTGCTATGAAGAAGATCGAAACTGATGGAATAACATATATCCAGCAGATTCCTTACGGTACGGATGAATGGTACTACGGGATCAGTTACGAGCATGGTGATCTGTATGAAGCAGAAGAAGTGTTCAAAGATGGGCACGATGTTGAGGGAAGGAAGCTTTGCCTGATCCATTATCCCGACGGGAAAGTGTACCAGGCTGTGCCAAAGCAGCCGGGCAGCTATTCGGCAGAACCTGTCTATTTTGACGGCAGCATTTACATTCTGAATGTAGATTTCCCGAAAAGCATTATACAGATTTTCAGGTTTAACTGTGCCGGCAAAGATGTGGAATGCATCGAAGAGCTGCCGCTAAGCAGCGTAAAGGATTGTTACAATCTGCAGCTTAACACGGTACCACTCACACTGACGAGGCAGTGTGTCGGCACAAATGAATTCGAGATCGTCTGGCCTGAAAAGGTTCATTTTGAAATGGATGACCATGACAGCTTTTTCCTTAGAGATGGTGATAAACTCTACTTCAGCAGATGGCACGAGGATGAAGACGGATCGAATTATTACACTGAAACAGTGATCCGCGATCTACAGGGGAATGTGACGGAAGTACTTCCCGGAGATATCCAGATCATGCCGAACGGAGAGATGTGGCATATTTTTTGACAAAGCTAAAGCTATGTTCTTGTGAAATGAAAGCAGATCGAGCAGTTCGAAGGAAAGTACCCGCTTTTAGTATGGGATGCCCCGGGCACGCATCATCTTATCCTTTCGAGCTGACATTCAATCTGGAAAACAAGGCGGACTGGCTGCATGAGATACTGGACCGACTACGGACGTGAGCTGATGCGCACCATTATGATGACTTACGATGGCGATCAAAATCGTTACGCGGCACTTGCAGGAGGAAGTAAAAAGACTGTTACTTTAACGGAGGGTGACTATATGCATGACATCATAGAATACCAGATATTTGTCGGGTGCAATGATTCTCAGCTGAAGGAAGAGATAGTCAGCGAGCAGGAGCTGATAGAGATGGTGACCGGTTTTTTTGAGCGAAAGAAGATCAACTTCTCGATGTTCAGTAACAAAGGCGGATATATCTATGATACCGGCGATTTTGTTTCAGAAAATTCAATATGTGTTAATATTATCGGAGAGCCTGACCTGGACATAGTAGGGCTTGCAAAAAGTCTCTCGATGTATATGAACCAGGAATATGCTCTTGTGACCAGGACCGCGGTAACGACCAGTTTTCGGTGAGGTGTACTATGAAGAATGATGTGATATTTGAAAAAGCTTTGAGGTATGAGATCTTCATCGGTATCAAAGATAAAGACCGCTATCAGGAGATCATCACTGTAGACGATTTCAGGAATATGCTGGAACAGATCTGCATCGAAAAACAGCTGGCTTTTTCCCTGCTGACTCAGTTTGGCGGCTATGCGCATGATAAAGGATATACGACAGAGACCAGCCTGAGGATAGTGATAATTGGAGCTGATGAAAATGAGATCACTATTCTGGGAGAAAGACTGAAGAAGAAGGTCAATACAGATACGATCCTTATCACAAAGTCAGACATAGAATACGCGTTTGTATGATCAAGAGGCAATCGGCGGCTTGAACCGTGCCCATTCGGGTTGCCCATTTTCCCCAGCTTCAGCTGGCTAGGACAAATGAGACAGCGTAGCGAAGCGAAGGAGCGAGCTTGCGATTGATATATTTTACGCGTTATATTTATGCGCATACCACTGGAACATATAGTCGAAATTACCGTCCTTCTTTTTCCTTTCTCTGAGAGTCTCATGTGTATTCAGTGTGTGCTCTGACTGGTCAAGTACGCACGCCGCCACATTGGATGCATGGTCTGAGATACGTTCAAGGTCAGTAAGGATATCTGTCCATATGAAGCTGACATCCACAGGCACGCTGCCCTCCTTGACTCTCAGAATATGACGTGTTCTGAGCTCATCCTTGAGTGAGTCTACAACGTCTTCCAGCGGCTCGACATTTTTCGCCATTTCTGTATCATTGTTCCTGTATGCTTTCTCAGATATATCAAGCACTTCAGAAACAGCTCCTGTGATCACATTGAATTCATATTTATATTTATCTGAAAATCCAACTCCCTTTTCTCTCATCTCCTCGCACGACTCAAGAAGGTTTATCGCGTGATCGCCTACTCTTTCATAGTCCCCGATCACCTTCATCATCTCAGTTACCCGTTCTCCATCTGACGGGCTGAGCTCCTCGGCACTGAGTTTTACAAGATAAGAATCAAGTGTGTCCTGCAGCCTGTCTGTCTTCTCCTCTTCACGCCGTATTTCAGCAGCAAGAGTATCACTGTATTCAGAGAAAGCCCTTACGCTTTTGTTATATGCTGACAAAGAAAGATCTGCCAGCATAAGCGCTACCTCTTTGCACCTCACTATCGCGACTTCCGGAGTCGCAAGCAGTCTTTCGTCGATCTCAGGCGCTTTCTCGTCCTGGTCTTTGTCCGGTACGATCTTTTTTACGAGCACCTCCAGCTTTTCAGATGCAGGAAGGAGGATTGCTGTACTCAGGACTTTGAACGCCGTGTTAGCTATCGCCACGCCGAGCATCGATGCCGGCATGTTGAGAATAGCTGGTGAGAAGACTATCTTCACTATTATGAATACAGTGATCCAGACGGCGGCGCCGATCACATTAAAGGCAAGGTGCGCCATCGCTGCCCGCTTTGCATCTCTCTTTGCTCCGATAGATGACAGCAGCGCGGTTACACACGTACCAATGCTGTCTCCCATGACGATAGGTATCGCCGCTCCATACGTTATCTGTCCCGTTGCAGCCAGCGCCTGGAGTATTCCTACGGAAGCCGAGCTCGACTGTATCACCGCCGTCAGAACTGCTCCGGCGAGAAGTCCTATCAGCGGGCTTTCGAACATCACGAACAGCTTCCTGAAGCCCGGATCCTCTGATAGTACAGACACCGCGTCCGACATCATTGCCATTCCGAACATGAGTGTCGCGAATCCGAGCAGGATCATGCCTGTCTCGTTCTTCTTCTTTTCTTTCGAGCCCATAAGGAGGAATATCCCTAAAGCAGCAACTATAGGAACGAAAGAATCAGGCCTGAGCATGCGGACGAACGGATTATCACCGCTAACACCGCCCAGACTGAGTATCCACCCTGTAATGGTAGTGCCCACATTGGACCCCATGATCACATTGATCGCCTGCCTGAGCGACATCAGGCCTGAATTGACGAAGCCCACTACCATTACCGTAGTTGCAGAAGAGCTCTGAATGACTGCGGTCACACTGCAGCCTGTCAGAAAGCCGGAGATCTTGTTCGTCGTCATCTTCTCCAAAATGGACTTGAGCTTTCCTCCCGCGCGCCGTTCCAGGGCTTCTCCCATCACGTGCATACCGAACAGGAACAGCGAAAGTCCTCCTATGAAATTAAGTATACTAAACAGATCCATACTTATGCTTCCTCTTCAACTCCTTCATAGACCGGGAACAGGACTTTCACGATCGTACCCTTTTCGAGCACGCTCGTAAGCTCTATGTCCGCGTTGTTTATCATTGCAGCGTGCTTTACTATCGAGAGGCCGAGACCGGTGCCTCCGGCTTCTTTTGACCGGCTCTTATCCACCCGGTAAAATCTTTCAAATACTCTTTCTTTTTCGTCTTCTGCTATGCCTATTCCATTATCGGCAACACTGAAAACTGCCTTATCCTGCTCCCTGTAGACAGCAACTGTTACTTCTCCGTCTTCCCTGCTGTATTTGATCGCGTTATCGAGCAGATTGAACATGATGCTGTCAATCAGCTGCGGAACTCCATAAACAAGATCCGGCTCACCGTTAAGCCTGACTTCTATACCCTTACGTTCTGCCGCAGCCCTGAGATTGTCTATCGTTATCTTTGCGGACTCATAGAGATCAACACTTTCTTTCTCATATTCAAGCTCTGACTCCTCTAGCTTCGAAAGGCTGATAATGTCTTCCACCAATGCTATCAGGCGCTTTGACTCAAGATATATTCTGTCTGAGAAGCGCTGTACATCTTCCTGTTTGACGACACCTTTAGCGAGAAGTTCTGCACTACCGGATATTGTCTGGAGCGGTGTCTTGAGTTCATGCGTGACATTTGCTGTAAATTCTTTCCTGATGAGCTCTGCCTTTTCCTTCTCTGTGATATCGATGATAATGATGACTATAGCTGATACGACATCTCCGTTCATCACAGGGCTGGCATGGAACTCATACTGAACATTTCCGACAGAAATGACCTTTTCTGAATACTTTCCTCTCTTTGTTTCCCGGATCAGCTCTTCTATCTCCGGATCGCCGCAGCATTCCCTAAGAGACATGCCTTTGTAATAGTCCGGAATGCCAAGTATACTGCCGGCAGAATTGTTGGCTGTGACTAACATCTCTTCACTGTCGATCAGTATCAACCCCTCTTTCATGTTTTCTACCGCCGCGGTAAACTCGTTCTCTTTCTGTATAAGGGAGACCGTCTGTTCTCTTATCAGCTCCTCCTGGACGGCGATCCTGTCCACCAGAGGCTTAAGCTCCTCATACGGCACAGTTTCTCTGTTATCCAGATCCATCTCGTTAAGAGGCTTGATTATGCGTTTTGATAATCTGTAAGCCAGGAAGAAGGAAAGTATTAGCGTGAGAAATGTAACTACGATCAGCTGGTTCAATATCCCAAGCAGAAGACCGCCGATGGTAAGCTGCGTGGCGGCAAGACGTATCACTGTGCCATCCTTCAGCTTATTCGCCGCATATATCTCTCTTTCAAGCATTGTATTTGAATATCTGGAACTCTCTCCGCTGCCTTTCTGAAGTGCTTCTTTCACCTCTTCACGGGTGCTGTGGTCTGTCATCTTATCCGGATCGGCCTTGCTGTCATACCTGACTGTCCCGTCTTCTGCGATCCATGTGACCCTGTAGCCGTCAGCTTCAAGCTCTTTCAGATAGCCTTCGCCGTTGTTATTTACACCTATTGTGATAAGCTCTGCTTCTTCAGCAAGCTGCTTCTTCTGCACATTTGAAAAGTAATCATATATCACGCCCATTACAAGCAGGAGTGTTGCAATGAACACAAATGTTGCCGTAATCAATGTCGATCTGAAAATCTTACTGGTCAATCTGATACCTCCATCTTATATCCCACTCCTCTTACGGTGCTGATACAGCCTGACGCTTTGCCAAGCTTTGATCTGAGCGTACCGATGTGAACGTCGACTGTACGTGTTTCCCCGAGATAGTCCAGTCCCCACACCAGATTCAATATCTCCTCTCTGGTGAAAACAATACCCATGTTTTCCATGAACAGCTTAAGGAGATCGAACTCCTTTAAAGTCAGCTCCACAGGCGTTCCGCTTACCGTCACCTCATGTGAGCCGGTATCCATCAGTATAATTCCCGCTTTTATCTGACTTCCTTTATGAGGATCACATCTCCTCAGAACAGCCTTTACTCTGGAGACCATTTCCATCATTCCAAACGGCTTTACAAGATAGTCGTCGGCTCCAAGGTCCAGCCCTCTCACTTTATCAAATTCCGTACCTTTGGCAGTTGCCATTATCACCGGCACGTCTTTTGTTCTGAAGTCCTCTTTCAGCCTCTTAAGTATCGAGATGCCGCTTTCCCCCGGCAGCATGATATCCAGCATGATCAGTTCAGGTATTTCTACTGATATGGCTGCATTGAGTTCCTTCCCGTCATTAAAGCCGCGGCTGTCCAGGCCTGCGGTGCTGAGCGTGTACAGCATCAGTTCCCTTATACTCTCATCATCTTCAACACAGTAGATCATTGTAATCGTTCCCTTTCATATTTCTGTCTTAATTATCACTTATTAATGTAAAAACTGCCATATCAGAATTGTAAAATGTATGTAAAAAAAGATATGCAGCTTCTTGTTGAAACTGCATATCTTAGGTGGCTACGCAACTGAATTCCTATAACATACACGGAAAAGGTGGTGAAAAGGCCCCTTTGGTCATAGCACTTAGAAAGGTGATTGTCCGTAAAAAGTGTGTTTTTTAGAACCGCCCCCGAAAACACATTTCCGAAAACACATTATTTGCCGCCTGGGCCTCCGCCCATTCTGGAGCCGCCACCTCCGTCTGGCGGCGTTCCTCCGAAGTCTCCTGGGCCTCCGCCCATCATGCCTTTCTTGTCGTCTTCTGAAGAGTCTTCGCTCACCTGGACTACGACCTGGTCTCCTTCGCTCAGGCCGCTCTTGATCTCGGTATACGAGCCGTTTGTGATTCCTGTCTCTACTTCGACCTGTGAAGTTCCGCTGTCTGATTTTACTGTAACGTAGCTTACGCCGCCTTTTGTGCTCACAGCACCCTCAGGAACGGCAAGCACGTCTTCTGCTTTTTCAAGTGTTACTGTCGCGGTCCCCGACATGCCGAGCTTGATGCTTCCGTCATTGTCGAAAGACACTTTTGCTGTAAATGTCGAGCTTCCGGATGAATACTCACCGGCTTCGCTTACGTATGTGACTTCAGCCTCATATTCTTTATCCAGAGCTTCTACCTTCACTTTAGCAGAATCCCCTACTGAAAGATCCAGGACTTCGCTGTCTGAAAGCTCTATCTCCATCTGGAGCACGTCTGTACCAGCGAGAGTCACATAGTGGTCAGACGTCAGCTGCTCTTCCTCATCAGGAAGGCTCCATGACTTCACCACGCAGTTATATGGAGCTTTCATCGTGTATCCGTTGGTATACGTTAAGATCACGTCGCCCTTTTCAACGGCTTCGCCCTCTTCAACGTTTATCTTGCTTAAGTAATATGACGTGTGCGGGAGCACGTTCTCCTCGAGCGAGCTCTCTATCTCGCCGTCAGACTCAAGGGTGTTTTCAATGGTCATTGTCGTTACCTCGGCTGTTCTTTCAGACATTTCCGGCATCTTGCCTCTTCTGTTTGTCACAAAGAACACCGCTGTCCCTGCCAGGACAAGTACGACAGGAACGATCAGCCATTTTACCCAGCTTCTTTGTTTCTTACTATTATCTTTTTTGATATCAGCCATTTTCTAACCTCTGTTCACATATATTCGGTATACTCTCACGCTTCCGTTGTCAGCAGTAACGCTTACCATTATCTTGCTCTTTCCTTTCGGGATGTCAGAATTCCCTGTTATCGCAACTACAGCTGAGCTATCTGACGGCTCGGCATTTACTGTAAGCTCAGTCACACTCTCAGGAATGCTCACAAAGTATGTGTCTCTCGTAGTGTTGAATTTGCTCGTGAATTCATATCCTGTAACGGACAGATCGTCGAGATAGTTGTCCCAGGATCCTGCATATGTAACCGTCGAAGAAGATGAAGAGCCTGCCGCAGCGCTTCCTGCACTTCCTGCGCTTCCTGCGCTTCCACCGGCTTTGCTCCCGCCTGACATTCCTGTGCCCGGCATTCCGCTTTTACCTTTTGCCTGGCCTTTCTGATCTCCAGTTGCGCCAGGAGTATCACCCTGCTCTTTTCCACTTCCACCCTGCTCGCCATCTCCAGAGCTTTCTGCTGCAGTCACTATGAAGCTGAAGCTGTCAGACACCGAGGCGCTTCCTGTGACGTCGACCGATACTGTATATGTCGTGTCAGCTGTTATGTCGCTTCCCGGGGTTACGGTAAAGTGAAGTACGCTTATCCCACCAAGCTCTGACGAAGTCACCTGATAGCTCCCCGTCACCTTGTTCAGTGTCCCGACATTTTCCTTTAGCGAAAGAGTTGCCGAAGGAGATACAGTGAGGTTCACGACATATTCGCTCAAAGCTTCTTCCTCTTCAGAGTCTCCCGTGTCCAGGCTTCCTGTATTAAGCGTAAAGTCAAACGAGCTTCCTGCTGTTATCCTGCTTGTTCCAGGCGTAAGGATCGACGAGCCGCCGTACACCTTTGCTGCAAGCATCGCGATCAAAGCAAGGCATAGTGCTATGTACAAAGGCCTGATCCTTCTGTTTACTTTTGCTTTTGTTTTTCTATTCATATCTAAGT
Source organism: uncultured Eubacterium sp. (assembly GCA_964491055.1). Taxonomy (GTDB): domain Bacteria; phylum Bacillota; class Clostridia; order Peptostreptococcales; family Anaerovoracaceae; genus Aminicella. The sequence continues at coordinate 3,210 of CAZBFD010000010.1, read as the reverse complement.
GCCTCCACCGGATCGAGTCCGGCCGCTCTGTATGAAGGGAATATTCCGAAGATCAGTCCTACTGCGATACTTATCGCGGCTGAGATCAGGACTGTGCCTGCTCCGGGCGAGAAGCCTATGCCGAAAAGCGTCGCTATCTCACCCCCGGCAAAGCCTGCAGTGATTCCTATTATCCCTCCGAATACGCTTAGTACGATAGATTCCATGAGGAACTGGAAAAGAATGTCTCTCTTCCTCGCGCCAAGCGATTTCCTAATTCCTATCTCTCTTGTCCTTTCGGTCACGGATACAAGCATAACGTTCATCACGCCGATACCTCCGACGAGAAGCGATATCCCTGCGATCCCGCCAAGGAGAAGCGAAAGCGTGTTATTGATCTCTTCCATTGCTTCAAGCATTGAAGACTGCGTGGTCACGCTGAGATCATCCTCGCTTATCCCTATCGTACCGGTGAGATACGCTTCTGTTCTGTCTGCTGTCATCGAAGCGAGGTCACTACTCTCTGCCCTTAGATATATGGTAGAGATCGACGTGCTTACGCCGAGATACTTTGCCGTCGTGATCGGGATTATCGCGGCTTCGTCAATGTTGTTTCCCATGGACGAGCCGACGCTCTCAAGGACTCCGATAACTGTGTAGCTGTCTCCGTCTATTCTGATCGTGTCGCCGACGGGATCTACGGAGCCCCAGAACTCTTCCGCTACGTCCGATCCTATGATCACGACTTTGCTCGCGTTCTCGACATCAATTCTTGAGATGTCCCTTCCCGACGTCAGGTCATACCCCATCATGTCCAGGAAAAGAGAGCTCGTTCCGACAAGGCTTGCTCTAGATGACGACGTGTCTCCTCTGCTAAGAGACGCCGAAAGCATCTGGTACGGCGATACGCCGCTCACACCCTGTATATCGCCCATCTCTTCCACAGCGTCGTAAGTTAGAGCGCTGTCAGAATCCGATATGTTTACTATGACTATGTCTGCACCCATCGATGCGACCTGTGAGTTGACCGACGATACAGCGCCGTTTCCTATTCCAACGAGGATTATGACAGAGGCGATCCCTATTACGAGGCCAAGTATCGTAAGCCCTGATCTCAGCCTGCTGCCTATAATGTTTTTCCAGGCAAGCCTAAGTGTCATTGAAAGGTTCATACTGCTTCCTCCCTTGAAATGCACCCGTCAGTGATCCTGAAGCATTTCTTTGCTTCTTTCGCTATGCCGGGGTCGTGTGTTATCAGGACTATCGTCTGTCCGTTTTCGTTAAGCTTTTTCAGGAGCGAAACAATCTCTCTGCCTGATTTTGAGTCGAGTGCTCCTGTAGGCTCGTCCGCGAGCACAAGCTCCGGATCTCCTACGAGGGCTCTTGCTATCGCGACTCTCTGCTGCTGCCCTCCTGAAAGCTCTGAAGGGAGATGATCTATTCTATCTGAAAGACCCATCTTTCCGAGCATGCTCTCAGCTCTTTCTCTTGCTTCCCTTTCCGGAATGCCCCTGTAGAGGAGCGGCACCATCACGTTTTCCACCGCCGTGAATTTCGGCAGCAGGAAAAAACTCTGGAAGACGAATCCTATTTTCTGATTCCGTATCTTTGCCTGCTCATCGTCGCTGAGGGATGACACGTCCTGTTCGTCAAAGAGATATGTTCCCTCGTCTGCCTTCTCAAGCATCCCTATTATATTCATGAGAGTGGATTTACCTGAGCCTGATGGCCCGACTATGGAAATGAAGTCGCCTTTTTCGACTGTAAGATCCACGTGATCCACAGCCATGACTGTCTCGTCGCCTAATATAAATTCCTTTACCAGTGATTTAAGCTCTATCATCAGGCGTACTCCTTTCTCTCTATCCTTACCGTCTCGTCACCTGAGAGACCGTCCTTTATCTCTACGTATTCAGCGTCGCTTACACCAGTCTCGACATAGACATTCTCAGTCTCTTTTCCATTTACCACGACCACGTACGCCTTGTCTTCGTCGTCGTATCTTACGGCTTCCACAGGGACTGCTGTTACCTCTTTTTCTTCAGACTTTACTACTGTTGAGATCGCGCTCATCCCAGGAAGAAGTGTCCCGTCATTTTTGATTGTAAGTGAAACCGTGTAGTACGCGGTGCTGCTGTCTGATCCGAACGGGCTTGACCCTGATCCTTCTTTCTGCCCTCCCGGCACCCCGGATTCCTCTGTTTCTTCACTTCCAAGCTGCGTCGTTGAAATAGCTTTGATCGAAACTATCTTTCCTTTATATTGCTTTGTCTCATCTGACCCCAGCGTGACCTCACACGTGTCTCCTACCGCTATGTCGTTGATCTCGCTTTCCGGTACCGTTATATCGATCCTGAGCTTTTTCTCATACGCAAAAGTGACATAATTCGACGAATCTCCGCAGGACCCGGTCGCTGGCGCATTTATCGCTGTTACAAAACCAGCTGCCGGAGCATCTTCATATGTGCCGTCGCTGTACATTATGAGGTGCTGCCCTTTTTCTACTTTCTCGTTTTCCTCTACACACATCGCCTTGAAGACTTTTGACGTGCTGAAGTCGATCGTTTCCTCCTTTGCAGTAACGATCTCGCCAGCCGCAGTAAGTGTGTTGGTGATGTCTACAGTGGACACCTTTACATCCTCTGTCACTACGTTTTTGTCATCATCTGCCTTAGCGTGCACCGCGGTAAAAGCTGCAATTGCCGCCGCTATGACAATGAGCGATGCTGTAAGAATGATGACAGTCTTTTTCCTTGATATATTCCGCACTTCTATACTCCTCATATTCTGAATTTGCTAAACTTGTTACTCTGCCATATTACACGCCTTCTGTGAAACATGCTTGACTGAATAATATGTTTTTTCTGTTGATTCCTCCACATTTTCTTTACATTCGCCTTTGCAGATACAAATTCAGGTGCCCACAAGATCCTGCCGCCTGCATAACGCCGCAAAGAGAAAAGTTCCGTGAAAATGCTTTTTTCTGTCATAAATATGGAAATTTTTCTGTGAAACAACAGATCAAATTTTCTTGAAAACACCTTCCGTAATGCTGAAAAGACACGTATTGCCGAAAGCCTTTGATTCCAACGGGTTTGAAGCAAAGAAAAAAGACTATAGCTTATGTCAATACTATAGTCTTTACCTGGCGGAGACGGTGGGATTTACGCGTATCGCTTCGCGATCCGACGTCCTTGGCTCCACTTCCGGTAGCCTCCGGACCACTCGATT
>CAZBFD010000009.1:0-21648 GCA_964491055.1 uncultured Eubacterium sp. | reverse complement strand
GCTCCTGCTCGAGCTTAGGATCGATAATGAACATCAATTCATAATTCGTCATGTTTTTCACCTCCCCATGGACTAAATGGCGCCACTTGGTGTATGGCGCAGAGATATTTTTACCGGCACGCCCCGAGATCAAAATCCGGAGCGCGCTTAATTATTATACCCGAGCATATGCTTAAATGCAAACGGTTTTTACAACATAATCTCGTTTTTTCAGCAAAATATAAAGATCCCTGCAGATCATCATCTGCCGGGACCAGGTTTTCCTGTTTTATCCTAGCATGCTCAGTCCGTTCTCGATCGTTGAAGGAACGGACTTTTCTATTTCCATGATCTCCTGCCTTGAAAGGTCTTTTGTCTCCACCGGCGGATGGAACATGACTTTGATGGTTGCAGGCTGGGCATAGCCCTTCTCTTCAAAGCATTTGTAGCTTCCGGATATCGATACCGGCACGATCGGAGCTTTAGCTTTGGTCGCAAGCTTGAAGCTGCCCGCCTTGAACTTACCCATCTTCGGTCCGCGGCTCCTTGTACCCTCCGGGAAGATAGCGAGGTTGTAGCCGTTCTTTACGAGCTCGATCCCTTCTTTCATGCTCTTCAGCGCTTCACGAGTATCGCCGCGCTTTATGAAAAGGCCTCGGATGAGCTTGATCCATTTGCCGAGGTACGGAACTTTCTCCAGTGAGTCTTTTGCGATGAAGCCGACCTGCCGCCCGTCCAGCGCGACTATGAGAGCGATGATGTCCGCGTACCCCTGGTGATTCGCAATGAAGACACAGCCGTCTTCTTCCGGTATGTTTTCCGGGTCGACGACTTCAATCGTCATATCAAAGTCATTTGCGACGTTATTCGCCCAGATCTTTATGTCTTCGCCGATTATCTGGCGTTCCTTCACGGGGTCGCCTTCCTCGCGCGCATCCAGTATGCCTTTGCTGTATTTATCCAGCCTGCTTATAGAGCCGAGCACCTTTATCAGGGTCGGGATGTTACGTAATATAGCCATTCAATTACCTCTGTTATATCGTCTTGTCTTTTTCCACTACGCCTGCGCGGAGGCCGTTGCCCCGGAGCAGGTTCTTGATCTGGCAGGTCTTGTCATGGCAGTTGGCGCACTGGAGGACTTTATTCGATCCTTCCCAGAAACGTTCCGGATGCCGCGCGTATATGAGCTCCCAGTGGATCAGTACGATGCATGACATGAAGAAGAGGCTCCAGCTGTAGAAGTTCTTTATGAAAAGCATCGGCGTGAACATCATGAAGTGGCCCCAGTCATAGATCCTGCAGTTGACGCAGCATTTGTCATGCATTATGAACGTCTGGAACGGGCAGAAGAACAATATGCAGATATAATCACAAAGATAGAATGTGACCGTGCACATCAGCAGTTCTTCGTTATGGAAGATGTTCAGTACATACAGCAGTCCTATCACAGAATTAAGGCCCAGCCATACAAGCATGACCATCCACGCCTTGATGTTCATGTTCTGTACATATTCCAGAAGCTCCAGCCTGTTGTAGTTCCTTACCGGAACGTATTCTCTCTCCCTGGATTTTCGGATCGCCATCGTCAGCCTGTCGACAAGGTGAGTCTCTGAAAGCAGGTGGATTATCATGACAGACATGAACGCGACCCAGGCAACATGGACCAGTGTGATACCCTTATAGAACGGCTGCTCCATATACTTTGTTATGAGCTCACGATGAGTGAAGTACAAGACATACATACCGATAACGATAGCCAGCCTGAAAGCAAGTTTGCATCCGTAAAACACAAGCTGTCCAGTGAGCTCGAATTGTCCTCTTCCAAATTTTCCTCTCATTTCTGAGGCTCCTTTCCGCATACGCAGCCGGCACACGTGTCTTTATATGCCGGTCTGCCGCGGTATGTCCTGTCCGCAGCGCCGCGCCCGTCCGCTTTGCATAACAATTATGATTATGTTAAAATCTGTACGTTATCATTATATCATAGAGGTCATTCAAATGAAGAGAATTTCTATAAAAACAAGCCGGCCGTATGACATGGTCATCGGTTCCGGGGTCCTGGGCGATGCTGCGGCCTATGTACAGGAAGTCACAGGTCCGTGCCGCGCTGCCCTTGTCTGCGACAGCAATGTCGCCGGACTTTACGCGGGGATCGTGTCAGAGTCACTTGCCGACGCGGGTTTTGATGTCACGCTGGTCGAGTTCCCGGCGGGCGAGGAGAACAAAACCCTCGAGTCGTACTGCGCGATCATGGAACAGATCGCGAGAGCCGGCTTAAGCAGGAGCGACATAGTCATAGCACTCGGCGGCGGCGTGACCGGCGACATGGCAGGATTTGCCGCGGCGACATACCTCCGGGGTGTGAGATACATACAGATGCCGACGACATATCTTGCGGCAGTTGACAGCTCTGTCGGCGGCAAGACAGCCGTGGACCTTGGAAAAGGCAAAAACCTGTGTGGCGCCTTCTGGCAGCCGTCGCTCGTCCTCTGTGATATATCAACGTTCAGGACACTTTCGCCGTCCGAGATGCTCGACGGCTCAGCTGAAGCCTATAAGAGTGCTATGATAGCAGACGAAGACCTTGCTCCACACGTAAAAAAGGTGATGACAGACCTTATGGAAACAGAAGGCGAGATCACCGGTGAAATGTCAGATGCTCTTGAGCTTGTAGTAGAAAGAAGCGTACAGGTGAAGAGGAGCATAGTCGAGCACGACGAGCACGACACCGGCGAGCGCCAGCTGCTCAACTTCGGCCACACCTTCGGCCACAGCATAGAAAAGCTCTCAGACTATGCGATACCGCACGGCCACGCAGTGGCCCGCGGCATGGTCTGCGAAGCCCGCGCCGCGCATAAGCTCGGCTATACAGATTATGACGCTGCAGACAAGATCGCCCGCGACCTCACCGAGATGGGCTTTGACCTCGAGATCCCATACGACGCCGAGAAGATCCTGTCCGTCGCAAAAGGGGATAAAAAAGTACGCACCGGCAGCATCACCGTAGTCTATCCCGACTCTCCCGGCAAATGCGCCCTGCGCACCATACCATTAGAAGAATTACCCGCGTACATTGACGCCGGTTTATAAGCAAAAAATACAGTAACTTAAAACACCAGCAGTAATCATTCCGGTGAGGGCATTTCCGGCAGCCGGTACTTAGCGAATGCAAGCCGCAAGGCGACGCATGAGGTTAGTACCGCTGCGTTAAGCCGGAACTAGGCGAGAGCCGCGTCCGAATCCGGAATCATTACTGCTGGTGTTTTTGTATTATTCAGTTGTGCTTATGATCGTGCTCGTGTTCCTGTCGATCTGGCTCACCTTCATCTCAGACGCGTCCTCCACGTTCACGTCCTCCAGCAGCCCGAGCAGGCTTGAGCTTAAGTACACTGTATCAAGCGGCTCCCCATGCAGCGTGATCCTGCTCATCTCTGTGAAGTTCTGGCCTTTGATGTAGTATTTCCCGCCGACCTCAACAACCTTCTCGATCACTATATCCTTCACCCCGAGCTTCATGTCGGACGCCTTGAACGGGTTCTTCCCGCCGTAGATGTAGTGCTTGCCGTAGATCATGTCATATCCGAGCGCTTCCAGCCCCGGCAGATAATCAGGCGCGTTATGATCGTGCAGCTGATGGTAAAGCGTCGTCGTGCCGACGTGGATGCCGGCGCGGTCCAGGACTTCCGCTGACAGCTGGAATGAGGCGACGTCTGTATCTTTCTTTTCCATATCATAATTGCTCCAGATCACATACTGCGTCTGGAACAGATCCTTCGCCGCGTAGTTTTCTTCAGCGATATCAAGCGCCGGGATGTGGTCGCCGTACATCACGAGAATGACCTTCTCGTCATAGTCTTTAAGCTCTTCCGTGAGGTCATGGATGAACTCATCCATTTCATGGACTTCGTTCGCATAATACTCATATTTATTCTTTGCCGCCTCATCCGGAGCCGCGACGACTTTGATGTCCGGATCGGAGAGAAGCTTCTCTGACGGATACTGCCCGTGCCCCTGAACTGAGATCGTGTATATATAGTCCTTCTTCTTTGTCGACTTCAGCGCGTCCATGATCGCTCCCTTGAGGATCTTGTCCTTGGACCAGCCTTTCGGTGTCTTCTGGATGTCGCTCATGTACTCGACTGATGTGAATGTATCGTAGCCCATGTTCGCGAACACGATGTGCCTGTTATAGAACATGGCTCTGTGGTTGTGAATCGCGTGTGCAGCGTATCCGATGCTCTTAAGATCACGCGGTATGCTCTCTATCGGCTCTTCGCTCATTATGGACTTGAACGGGTACTCGCCTGGCCCGAAGAAATGCATGGAGAGCCCCGTCATGAATTCGCACTCAGTGTTGGCTGTGCCCGCGCCGCACGCAGGGACAGTCAGGCTTCCTGTCGAGTATTCCTTTGCGATCTTCCGGAAGTTCGGCACCGGATCCTCACTGAACGCAATGTGCCGGAACTTAAGAGGATCAACAAAAGACTCGAGCTGCAGGAATATGATATTCGGCTTGTCCGGGTCGTCTGTGGATATGTCCTCATTTCCGAGCACGATAGTCTTGTCCTTGGAGAGCACTTTCTCAGGGAGAAGCGACTGTATCATCTCTTCAGAATATCCAGAAGGTTTTTTGATGCCTGTGTTGAGCCATGTGTTCACAAAGCAGTATGGCACACCATAATCCCTGTAAGCATACGGCAGACTTCCGAAGAATGTGGATAACACCCCGATATGGATGAGCCCGAGTATGACGCCTATCATGACAGCCCAGGACAGGATGATCCCCGCTATGGCCTTGATATAATTTATCTTCTTCACTTTCCTGCATTTCAGGAAGAGTATGACGAATCCTGCTATGACCACGATCGAGATGCCAACGATCATGACTATCTGCGTGACTGAGAAATAATTGCCTACCAGGGTGAACGCGTCAGTGAACGCAGTCATATCCTTCATGTTGAACGGCGTCATACGCTGAAGCAGGATCACGCCGTTGGCAACTCCGATCAGTATCCACGGGAGCGCAAGGAGCGCAAGGAAGAACGCCCGCCGCCTGAACAGCGCGCAGAAAGTAAGAGTCGCATAGATCAGCAGCATATTTGCCAGAAATACCAGCGGCTGCTGAATGAGGTACAGGAATCCGCCCGTGAACGGAGTGCTCTGCCTTCCGACCGTTTCTATGAACAGATTTATGAGGAACGCTGCGATCAGGCATATAACGAATGTGTTACCTAGTATCGGGTGCTTCGGCTTTGTATCACCGGGTACTTTTTCTTTTGACGCACTTTTTACCTTTTTACTCTTTTTTGTTTTATCCTTCTCCGCTGTATCTGTCTCGTTTGCTTCGGTTTTTTCTTCAGCCGTTTTGCTTTGATCGTCCCCGCCGCTTTCCTGCATCGAAAGAAGGAGGCTTTCCTGAGTCTCGTACTGAGCCTCGGCCTCATGCTGGAGCTCTTCTTCGTTCAGCCGGATTTCGTTTTCGTCTAGCTGTTTCTCTGCTTCCTTTATATCTTCAATTTCTTCAGACGTCAAAGTCCCGGAGGTCTTCTCCGGTTCTTCTTCGTCTTTTTTCTTTTTGCCAAATCCTAAAATGTCTAACATATTTCTAAAATCCCATATGCGCCAGAGTATCTGACAGTCTGGCGAATTCTTCAAGTGTTAACGTCTCCGCCCGCCTGTTTCTGTCTATGCCTGCCTGGTCGAGTGCATCGGCGAGCATGCTCTTTGGCGCGCCGATACTGCCAAGCGAATTCAGAAGAGTCTTTCTCCTCTGCCCGAATGCTGCTCTTATCACTTTGAAGAAATGCTCTTCATCTTCAGGAGCAGCTGACGGTGTATCCAGTATGTCCATCCTGAGCACGCACGAGGCGACCTTCGGCCGGGGCATGAAAGACTCCTTATTTACCTCGCAAATCCGGTTTACAATAGAATAATATTGTACAGCCGCGCTTATTGCACCGTATTCACGGCTCCCCGGAGCCGCCATAATGCGGTCTCCGACCTCTTTCTGCATCATGACCGTGATGCTCTCACAATCGACATGATCCGAAAGGAGCTTCATGATGATCGCGGTCGTGATGTAATACGGAAGGTTACCGATGATCTTCACGTGAGATAGAGCACCCTTCTCCTGCTCGATCAAAGCCCCGATGTCGGTCTTCAGTATGTTCCCGTTTATCACTTTCACATTATCCAGGCCGTAGAGCGTGAACCGCATGACCTCGATTAGGTCGCTGTCGATCTCTACCGCTACGACTTTGCCGGCTTTTTCTGCCGCAGCCTGAGTGAGCACGCCTATGCCCGGTCCGATCTCGATCACAAGGTCGTCCCTGCACAGCCCGGCGCCTTCAGTTATACTGTCCAGGACCTCTTTATCGACCAGGAAGTTCTGTCCGAGGCTCTTGGAGAACCGGAAACCGTATTTATTCTTGATCAGCTTTATCGTCGATGGCTCGTACAGCTTCATTGAATTCTCCTGTTGTTATCCCGAAGGCGTTCATGTGAGACAGCATAGCTTTTGCGTTGCCATATGATATGCCGAGCTCTTCCGCAAGCTTCTCGCGCCTAGCCCTGCTGTCCGTGGCTCCGGTAAGCCCGGCTGCCGTGATCATTTCCCATGTGATCATGTCAGCTCCATTGTCAGCACTGCACGGCCGCGCTTTCATAAGAGCTTCCCTTATATCTTCCGGCGCCGCATTCTCCACGCCTATGTCCCCGTCTTTATCGGCTTTAGGCCTCGGAAGAAATGCTTCTTTGCTGTTCGGATATCTCTCTTTTATCTTTTTTCTTATCGTATCGCCGGCGTGGTCAGGGTCTGTGAAGATGATCAGTCCTTTCGTCTTATACGCCCTGTCCAGGCTCTGCCAGACTGAGGCCTTGATGCCGAATCCGTGCGTTTCGACAGTCTCGCACTCGACCGCCCGCTTCACAGCTTCCGTATCATCGCGGCCCTCTACTACGATTATCTCACTTATCCTCAATTGCCGTCCTTTTCCTTTTCTTTGTCTTTCTCTTTTTCTTTATCTTTATCCTTGTCTTTTCCCTGGTCTTCTTCCTCTATGATGTATACGATCTCACCGGGCTTGACCATATTGAGCTGCTCTCGCGCCTGCTCCTCGATGTAGTTCTTGTCGTTTATGTTCTCGAACTCTTTCTCGAGCGCAGCTTTCTGCTCCTTCAGGTCTTCGTTCTGCTTCTTCAGCTCATGCTGCTCCAGCGTCAGGTCAAACACATTCTTTATCGACATCGTCACGACCACGAACAAAACAACGACTACGACAAAGATCGCGATCCTGATATGGTTCAGGCGCCTGATCCTGTTTCTTCTCCGTTCTTCTGCTCTAGCATCCATTTCTTTTCCTGTACCCCTGATTCAGTCTGATCCCGTCAGTCTTTCTTTACTGCCTTTTCCCATACGGCAGCTTCTTCCATTCTTTCCGGCACACAAGTGCATCGTTCCCCGAGGTCTGTGATACCTGTATCGTTGCACTTCTGGCATTTGTACTGGATATCTGTATAATCCAGAGAATATCCGTTATCTGTAAGCGTTACGGCGCGCTCCTCGGAAAGTCTGTCCATCTGCTCGCGGATAACGCGGGCATTCCCCTTGTCCTTTCCCATGAGAAGCGCCCTTGAAAGCGTGGCTCCCATCTTGCTTACTTCGTTATCGATCTCTTTTATCCTCGGGAGTCTGCCGTAGACTTCCTCCCGGCGCTGTTCTGCTTCCTTTGTCTCTTTTTCACGAAGATATGCGTAGTACTGGTTGAGCGTGCTTTGGGATACAGTCTTGTTGTTGACTTCAGTCCCGTTAGCCTCAGCCTGCTCTGCCCATCTGGAAAGCACCGTGTCTACATATTTGAAGTTCGGTGCCTGGATCCCAACTGTCTGGCCGCAGGCTTCCAGGACCTTGTCCATGTTGAAGCCCATATCGTCAAACCAGCTGTCCATCATCTTTTTCTCAGCTTCAGTCGGAAGCCTGTGCATTCCGAGAGCCGTCATCACGCGCTTGTATTCATAGAAGCGGTTATCCACATCTTCAAGATGTTCCCTGACAGCATCAACACTGTAATATCCCTCTTCAGTCCAGCCATGTACGACTCTGCTGATATATTTGATCCCTGTCTTGTTCTTCTCCAGGGAATACGTGAACCCGTAAAGCACCACTTCCGGCGCGATATTGTCGTCTTCTATCCAGGAAAGGATCTCCGACAGCTCGGTCGAGCTCATGTCACGTCCGAGCATGCTCTCTATTTCATCAAAGAGCTTCTTGATATCCTCGTTACCGAAGATATTGGTCTCCGGCCTTTCTTCGTCTGCTCCGGCAGGCTCCTGCGCCTTTCCGTACATCAGCTCTTTAAGGCTTATGAATTCAACGCTGAAGTCGACTTTTCCGCTGTCATCCAGATAGTGCTTCTTTATTACACCAAGCTTTTCCCAGTAATTCCATGCTTTCCCGATCTCGCTCTCGCTTAGCGCAAGCTGTCTCGACATCTCCTTCAGCGACTGGTGTACGCCGTGCTCCGCGCACATGGAGCCGAAAAGGAATACCTTAACATAGTCTCCCGGCGCCGCCGCGAGATATTCACTGATGAATATGTTCTCCACCTTCGTATCAAGAAGGTAGAAATCCTTCGCTTTGCTTTTGATAAATTCCATTTCCCCTCTTTTTACCTGCCTCGTTCTTATGCGCAGACAGGATTTTGATCATATTCTACGCTCTGTCGGAGAACTTGGTGTACCTTGCGACCCATGTGAGATCGACTTCTCCCGGCGGGCCGTTCCTGTGCTTGGCAACGTTCACCTCGCATACGCCCGGCTTCTCCGACTCCTTGTTGTAATAATCGTCACGATACAGGAAGAGCACGATGTCCGCGTCCTGTTCGATCGAGCCGGAGTCTCTCAGATCTGAGAGCACCGGCCTGTGGTTGTTGACACGCTGGTCCGGCGTCCTTGAAAGCTGTGAGAGCAGAAGCACCGGGCAGTTCATCTCTCTTGCGAGCAGCTTGAACGACCTGGTCAGCTGGCTGACCTCCTGTACGACATTTTCCGACTTTCCTATCATGAGCTGCAGGTAGTCTACCACGATCAGGTCGAGCCCCTGGTCGGCCTTCATCCTGCGGCATTTGTTCCTGATTTCATAAAGCGTCGGGTTCGGCGTGTCGTCGATGTTGATATTGCACTGCCCGATCGTCTCTGACGCCATGATTATCTCACGCCAGCTGTCGCCCTGGACGTTTCCCTTGCTGATGTCCTCCATGTCGACGTTCGCCTTCATGGAGATAAGTCTCTGTCCGAGCTGTTCTTTGCTCATCTCCATACTGAATATGAGCACGTTCGCTTCGCCCTTCTCGGCCGCGTTGAGCGCGATGTTAAGGGCAAAAGCAGTCTTTCCCATGCCCGGCCTTGCGGCTACGATGATGAGGTCCGACTTCTGGAAGCCGCCGAGCTTGTTGTCAAGATCCCTGAAGCCTGAAGTCACGCCGGTAAGGCCGCCGCTCTGCATGCTTCTCTTGGATATAATGTCCACATCGTCGAACATCACGTCCTTGACCGAAGTGTAGTCGCGCTTCTGCCCGCTCTCCGCGATCGCGAAGATCCTCTTCTCGGCTTCGTCCATGATCGTCTCGGATGTTATCTCCTTATCATTATTGTCTTTTCTGTTGTAGCAGTTCTCGCGGATCTCTTCCGACGCCTGGATGAGCCGTCTCAAGGCTGCGTCCTCTGCTATGATCCTCGCGTATTCCGCCGCGTTCGCGGTAGACGGGATCTCGCTCGTAAGCGCTGAAATATATGCGCTTCCGCCTGACGCTGCAAGCGTTCCGCGCTTCTTCATCTCCTCAGTCACGGTAACGATATCGCAGGCCTTCCCTGCGTTATACATATCGCGCATCGCGCTGAAGATCTCCTGGTTTGCTTTATTGTAGAAGTCCTCAGGACTCACTATCTCAATAACATCAAAGAGAGCATCCTTATTCAGCATCGCTGACCCGAGCACGGACCTCTCCGCATCGGTGTTATGAGGAGGGATCTTCTCTGCCATCAGCCTTTCACCTCCACTGCGATAGTTGTGGTGATCTCTGGATAGAGCCTGATCTTTACGCGCTTTACGCCGATCTCCTTGATTGGCTGGTCAAGCACGATCTTCCGCTTGTCAATGTTCAGGCCGTGCTGCTCCTTGATCGCGTCTGCGATGTCCTTGCTCGTGATGGAGCCGAAAAGCTTGCCGCCTTCACCGGCTTTGGTGTCGATCTCGACTCTCATGCTCTTCATGTCCTCAGCCTGTTTCTCAGCAGCTGCTCTCGCCTGTTTCTCCTCTTCCTCGCGCTTTTCCTTTGCCTTTTCGAGAGTGTGGACGTTATTTTTCGTCGCCTCTTCAGCAAGGCCCTTAGGAAGGAGCATGTTCCTCGCGTATCCGTCGCTCACCTTTACGACGTCTCCAGCTTTTCCTGTTCCCTTTACATCACGCTTAAGAATTACTATCATCTGTGATCTCCCTTAATTCCCAGTTTTTTCCATTTATCAAAATCTTGTCTGTCTCAATTATTGGATTCTCCCCGGAGGTCTTTAAAAATTCCCGGGGCCGGCCGCGGTCCTTACCTTACCTTCAGCTGTTCTGCAGCCATCTCCCGTACTTTCTCTATTATCTCCTCTGGCGGAACGTCCACCTGCGCACCGGCTGTAGTGAGATGGCCGCCGCCTCCGATCGCCTCCATAAGCACCTGTACGTTCACGTCTCCAAGGGACCTCGCGCTTACCAGCGTCGCCCCCTCATGGTCCATCCCCGCTACGAAGCTTGCCTTGACTCCTTTTACATTCAAGAGCTCGTCTGCGACTTCAGAGTTTAAGATCTGCGCTTCCGGATTCATGCCGCCGCAGATCGAAGTTGCTATGCCGTCCTCTGTGATACGCGACCTCGCAACAGCGTCAGACCTTATTTTGAAATCCTCAATGCTCGTCTGGAACATCTTCTTGACTTCAGCTGTATCAGCGCCCGCCCTCTTAAGCCACGCCGCAGCTTCGAATGTTCTTCCGCCGGTCTTTACCGCAAACCTGTTGGTGTCTACGGTCATTCCCGCAAGAAGAGCTTCCGCCTCAAGCTTGCTCAGTTCTTTCTTGGCTCCGAGATACTGGAGTATCTCTGTCACCATCTCAGAGGTAGACGACGCATATGATTCCACGTATGACAGTACTGGATTTTCCACACCGTCAGCTGACCTTCTGTGATGGTCTATGATCGCGATCTTCTCTGTCTTTCCCAGAAGCTCCGGACATGCTGAGTATGAAGGCCTGTGTGTGTCCAGCAGCACCACAAGAGATTCCGGTGTGATAAGCTCAAGCGCTCTCTCCGGGCTTATGAAATTGTATATACCGGCATCCTTAGTCTGCTTGTACAACGTCTGGAGCGAGTCATTAACGTGATCCACCACAATGCTCGCGTTCTTTCCGTAAAGCTGGCAGATCCTCGCCATTCCGAGCTGCGACCCGAACGCATCCATGTCAGGATTTCTGTGTGACATTATCACAACACGCTCAGCCTGTTCGATCAGCCGTTTAAGCGCATATGCCACAACTCTTGACTTTCCTTTGCTTCCCTTCTCCACGCTTGCGTTCTGCCCGCCGAAATACCTGATCTTGGTCCCGTCGCGTATGACCGCCTGGTCGCCTCCTCGGCCAAGAGCAAGGTCTATTGCGGCATCTGCGTAATTCCTTGTCTCACCGAGCGTCGGTCCGTTGATCCCTACTCCTATAGAAAGGCTCATCGGGAAGTCTGTCTGTGTCTCCATATCGCGGACCTGGTCCAGGATGCTGAAACGCTGCTCTATCATACCGCTGAGGTAGCGGTGCTGGAAATACATGATATACTGCCCTGCCCGCATGGTTACGATAGATCCCTTTATCCTTGCTGACCAGTCACGGATGATCTTGTCCAGCTGGGAAGTAATGGTCATTCTCATTGAAGGATCGGTGCCTGAAATAAGGTCGTCATAATTATCGATGTTTATTCTGGCAACACATATCTTCTCTTCGTCATACCTTTCCTTCACTTTCATGAAGGCTGTAATGTCGTAGAAATACACGAAGATATTGCCGTCTTCCTCTTCAGAGTCCCTGGCTGCGAACACGCGGAAATCTTTATCGTTCCTTGAGATCAGCCTGGACTCTCCTGTTGCCGCGATCTGTTTCAGTTCTTCATTCTTGAGACCGGTGAGCTGGAAAAAATCGTACCCCGTAAGCTCGTCGTAAATGAAAACATTGCTCATGAGCTCATTCGCGCGTACGACCTTCCCGTTGCTGTTTACTACCACGACGGGGACCGGCGAATACTTCGTCATTTTTTCTTCAAATGCAGTATCTATCATGATAAGCTACCTGTTGTTTCACGTGAAACAAAACTCTCTATTTGACTGATTCCAACAATTCTATGATGCGGTTAAGGTCATCCCTTCCGTAATATGAGATCTCCACCGCTCCTTTTCTTCCATTCGTTGTTATCGCCACCCTGGTGCCGTAGATCTCTTTAAGCTTTTCCTCAACGGCGACAATATCAGGATCTTTCCTCGATTTAGCGACTTTCTGCTTTGCCTTGCCGCCATCCTTCACGAGTTTTTCCGTCTCCCTTACAGAAAGCCCGTCCCTGACTATCTTCTGGCATATCTGTTCCTGAAGGGCTTTTGTCTTGACTGCAAGGAGCGCTCTCGCATGTCCCGCGGATATTAAGCCTTCGCTTATTTTCTCTTTTATGTCCTGCGGGAGCTTGAGCAGCCTGAGTGAATTTGTTATGTACGGACGGCTCTTGCCGACGCTCCTGGACACTTCTTCCTGTGTGAGGCCGTATTCTTTCATCATGGTCTCAAGGCCTTCGGCTTCTTCTATAGGATCCAGGTCCTCGCGCTGCATGTTCTCTATGATCGCTATCAGCGCATTCTCCTCATCCGTGAATTCCCTCACGATACACGGAACTTTGCTGATGTCGGCATCCCTTGCTGCGCGCCATCTTCTTTCTCCCGCGACAAGCTCATATCCTGTATCGCTCTTACGGACTATCAGCGGCTGTATGATGCCGTGCTCCTTTATGGACTCCGCAAGCTCTCTGATACCTTCAGCGTCAAAATTCTTTCTCGGCTGGTTCCTGTTCGGCTTTATGTCATTGATATCTATGTACTGAACGGTGTTCTCAGTATCTGCCGCGGCTTCACGCGGCTCTTCAACAGGCGCCGATTCTGAGATCAAAGCGCTTATTCCCCTGCCGAGCACATTGTTCTTTACTGTTCTTGCCGCCATTATCTCTTCTCCTCCCGTCTCAGAAATTCTTCTGCAAACGCTTTGTACGCCTTGGCCCCCTTTGACCTCGGATCATACTCTGTTATCGCCATGCCGAAGCTCGGCGCTTCAGCAAGACGAATGTTCCTCGGGATCACTGTAGAATATACCTTGGACCCGAAATACTTCTTTACTTCCTGTACCACCTGGATCGCGAGGTTGGTCCGTCCGTCGAACATGCTTAATACCACGCCTTCTACCTCAAGATCCTGGTTAAGGCTCTTCTTCACGAGCTCTATCGTGCTGACAAGCTGGCTTACTCCCTCAAGAGCATAAAACTCGCACTGTATAGGGATCAGCACACTTTCAACTGCGGTCAGTGAGTTTATAGTGAGAAGCCCGAGGGAAGGGGGGCAGTCTATGAATATAAAGTCGTAATCATCGCGGACTTTATCTATCGACTTTTTCAGCCTCGTCTCTCTTCCGTCGAGCGCGACCAGCTCGATCTCCGCTCCTGCAAGGTCGACGTTTGCCGGTATCACATCCAGGCCTTTCACGCCGGTCTTAAGTATTGCTTTCTTGGTATTATAGTTGTCCTGTATCAGCAGCTCGTAGACTGTATCGCTGAGCGCTCTTTTGGAGACACCGATCCCGCTCGTTGTATTTCCCTGCGGATCTATGTCGACAATGAGCACTTTCTTGCCCAGCATCGCGAGGCTTGCCCCCAGGTTTATATTCGTCGTAGTCTTTCCGACTCCGCCTTTCTGATTGAAGATAGCTATCGCTTTACCCAATTGCTGTTTCCTCCCAGCTCTGTATATATGATTTCGTATATCTCATTTTACTATATCGGGGCCCTGTTTTCCACTTTGATGTTTCACGTGAAACAATCGCTGTATCCCTGTGATTACAACGGCTTTCGTGCCGGGTCACCTGCTTTTCTCGGATACTTTGAAGGTGTTCCTGCAGTCTTTTTCATGACTACAAACACATGATCCATGCCGGGCACCCCTGCATCTTGTATATCTACCGATCCTACCCCCAAAATGTTGGCTGCACGAGCCGAAACTTTCACTTCTTCTTCACATGATCCTGTCTTATACGCAGCGAATGTCCCGCCTTTCCTGACCAGCGGGACACATAGCTCCGCCAGCACCGGAAAAGCGGCTACCGCTCTTGCTGTCACGAGGTCAAAGCTTTCCCTCAGCTCCGGCATATGTCCTGCATCTTCAGCCCTGGCGTGGACCAGCCTGATGTTGCTGATCCCGGCTTTCCCCGCAAGCTCCTCTATTACCTTCAGCCTTTTCGCGAGCGAATCGACCAGGGTGATCTCCTTATCAGGCGAAAGGGCAGCAAGCACTATTCCCGGGAACCCTGCTCCGGTTCCGACATCACAAATATTCCTTGCAGCTTTATATTCCTGCAGCCTGATGATAGACGCCGAATCAACAATGTGCTCAGTAACGAACCTGTCCGGATCCTTTATCGCAGTGAGATTAATCTCTTTGTTCTTCTCAAGGACGCCTTCCATATAGACCGCAAACTTCCAGCATGTATCCTCGTCCGCCGCAATCCCGATCTCCGTAAGCGCTTTCCTTATTCTTTTTTTAAGTTCTTCTATATCTGTCATTTGAGTTTATCTGCAAACTGAACATGGTCAGAAACATCAATCGTCTTCTGGCATATGTATCATATCGTTCCCTGAGCGACCCCGCAGGATTTTAGTCCGAGGACCAGCGAGGGGAATGCATATGATACATATGCCCGTATGAACTACTTGTTGTTTCTACGTCGCTCCCTCTCAAGATAAATGATCAGCACATTGATATCCGCAGGCGATACCCCGGATATCCTTGAGGCCTGACCTATCGATCCCGGCCTGATCTCGTTCAGCTTCTGCTGCGCCTCGATCCTCAGGCCGTCGATAGTTTCATAGTCCAGATCGTCCGGCAGGGTCTTGGTCTCCAGCTTTTTGAATTTCTCGACCTGCGCGAGCTGCTTGGAGATGTATCCCTCATACTTGATGTGGACCTCGACTTCGGCTTTCTCATGGATAGTAAGCTCCGGCCTGTCCGGGTCGATCTCTGCGAGGTCGTCATAAGTTATTTCCGGCCGTTTCATGAGCTCATAGATCGGGACTTTGTTCGGAAGCGGGGTGCTGCCGTGCCTGATCAAAAACTCGTCTGCCTGCTCCGGTGAAACGTGTGTGTTGTGCAGCCTTTCTACCTCTTTTCTGACGGTTTCCTGCTTTTTCAGGAACTTCTGCCAGCGTTCTTCTGATACAAGACCCAGTTTGTATCCTTTCTCCGTCAGCCTCGTATCCGCGTTGTCCTGGCGGAGAAGCAGCCTGTATTCAGCCCGGCTCGTCATGATCCTGTACGGCTCATTGGTTCCCTTGGTCACAAGGTCGTCGATGAGCACGCCTATATATGCTTCGCTCCTGTCGAGCACGAACGGCTCTTTTCCATTTATTTCCAGCGCCGCGTTTATCCCGGCGATGAGTCCCTGCGCCGCAGCTTCCTCATATCCGGAGCTCCCGTTGAACTGGCCGGCACAGAAAAACCCATGTATCTTCTTGTATTCAAGGTTCAGGCTCAAATTTATCGGGTCTATGCAGTCGTACTCGATAGCATATGCCGGCCTTGTGATATAGATATGCTCAAGGCCTTTGATCGTATGATAAAAGTCACGCTGCACGTCTTCCGGCATGCTCGACGACATCCCCTGGATGTACATCTCGTCCGTCTCCGCACCTTCCGGCTCGACGAAGAGCTGGTGCCTCTTCCTGTCCGGGAACCTGTCGACCTTGGACTCGATGGAAGGGCAGTACCTCGGGCCGATCCCTGTGATCGCGCCGCCGAACAGTGCAGACCTTGAGAAGTTCTCGCGGAGTATCCTGTGCGTCTCCTCGTTGGTGTAAGAAAGATAGCACGGTATCTGGTCCTTTTCGAGACGGTCGTTCATGAAAGAGAAGGGGACTATCGTCTCGTCTCCCGGCTGTATCTCCATCTTGTCAAAATCAAATGTGTCCTTAAGCGCTCTCGCCGGGGTCCCCGTCTTAAACCTGCGGAGCGGCAGCCCGAGCTTTTTCAGGCTGTCCACGAGTTCAACAGAAGGGGAGAGGCCGTTCGGCCCGCTCGCGAAGTTGCTTTCCCCGATGAAGATCCTTCCGCCGAGGAATGTTCCTGTTGCGATTACGATCGCTTTACATGAGTAGTACGCAAGGGTCCGTGTCACCACGCCCTTTACCTGAGCATGCTCCACGTCTATATCGATGATCTCCTGCTGCTTGATGTCCAGGTTCTCCTGTTTTTCAAGCACTTTCTTCATCTCGATGTGGTACTGCTTCTTGTCCGCCTGCGCCCTGAGCGAATGCACGGCCGGCCCCTTGGACGTGTTCAGCATCCGGCTCTGAAGGAACGTCTTATCGATGTTCAGGCCCATCTCTCCGCCGAGTGCGTCTATCTCACGGACGAGATGACCCTTACCGGTCCCTCCGATCGCCGGATTGCACGGCATCATGGCGACTGCCTCGAGATTGATCGAGAACATTAAAGTCTTCACGCCCATCCTCGCACACGCGAGTGCTGCTTCGCACCCCGCGTGCCCGGCGCCGATGATGCAGACATCATAGTCTCCCATATGTATATACTTGCTTCTCTCTTCGTCGTTCATCCGTTCTCCTTCTGGTGACATTATTTTCCTAAACAGAACCGGGAGAATACTTCATCGATTATATCGTCTCCGACAGATTCTCCGATTATCTCGCCAAGACTCTCATATGCCTGGTTAACATCTATTTCTATTATCTCGAGCGGCTCTTCATGCTCTGTGAGCACGAGAGCATCTCTTATCGACTGCGCCGCGTCGCGGAGCAGCTTTTCGTGCCTCGCGTTTGTTACGGTCACGCTCTCTCCCTGCGTAGTCGCTCCAGACATGACGCGGGAAAGTATTGTTTTTTCAATAAGCTCGGCGCCTTTATCTTCTGCATGCCCGACTTCATCTGCGGCTACTCGCGCCTGCTCGCCAGCTTCTTCTATATCATCAGCAAGTGAAGTTTCTATTATCTGAATGTCTTCTTCTTCCTTGTTTTCCATCAGAGCCCTGACATCATCCGGGAAGACCTTCTGCTCAAGGTCTGTCTTGTTGACCACGACGACGGTCTTGCCGGGCTCAAGATGCTTTGCAATGAATTTGTCTTCTTCATCAAGCTCCCTTGATCCATCGAGCATGAAAAGGACAAGGTCCGCGTTTCCGACAGAGGCTTTGCTCCGTTCGATCCCTATGGTCTCGATCTTGTCGCTAGTCTCGCGGATACCTGCAGTATCTGTCAGAACTACCGGGATACCGTCGATGCTTAAGCTTTCCTCGATCGTGTCCCTTGTGGTACCCGGGATGTCAGTTACGATCGCCCTTGATTCCCTGAGGAGGGCATTCATGAGTGATGATTTACCGACATTCGGCTTTCCGATAATAGAGACCCTGATTCCTTCAGCGATCAGCCTTCCGGTACTGCTGCTTGCAAGCAGCTTGTCAACAGAAGCCCGCGTCTTCTTGAGCCCCTCGGTCAAAGCCTCATATGTGATCACTTCAATATCTTCATCAGGGTAATCGATATTGACTGTAAGCTCTACAAGAAGATCCATCAGGCCTGCGCGGATCTTTTTTATCTCATGAGAGAGCTTGCCCTGAAGCTGGCCCATGGCAACATCAAAGCTTTTGTCCGCCTTTGCCTTGATCAGGTCAATAACAGCTTCTGCCTGCGACAGGTCTATCCTGCCGTTTAGAAATGCTCTCTTGGTGAATTCACCTTTTTCTGCGGGCACGGCTCCGTGCCTGTACACGAGATCCAGCGTCTTCCGGAGCGGGACGATCCCGCCGTGGCAGTCTATCTCCGCCACATCTTCACCAGTGTAAGTATGAGGACCTTTCATGAAGACCGCGAGCACTTCATCAATGATGATCCCGTCATCCGGATCTATCACATGGCCAAACGAAAGCCTCCGGCTTTCCTTCGGCCCGCCGGCAGCCTTTCCGGCAGGAACGAACACCTCATCAAGGATCCTCTCGGCGTCTTCACCACTTATTCTTATTATTCCGATCCCGCCTTCACCATACGGCGTTGCGATCGCAGCAATCGTATCTTCCATAATTTCAGAACTCAAATATCACAGTTCCGGCATTACTTGCCAGAACCAGTCACTAATAACCCATATTATTTTACCGCAAACCGTGAGTATTGGCGATGTTTTTCTTATTAAGAAAACAATAAAGATACTGGCGAGGCCATTTCCGGCAGCCGGTACTTAGCGAATGCGAGCCATCAGGCGATGCGTGAGGTTAGTACCGCTGCGTTTAGCCGGAACTAGGCGGGAGCCGTGGCCGAGGACAATATCTTTAATGTTTTATAAATATAAAAGCGGGGCAGATGCCCCGCCAAGATTTTGATGATAATTGCCCTTAGTGCTTCGGCTCAATGACCACACGTCTGTACGGATCCTGTCCTTCGCTCCGGGTAGTCACCCTCGGATTGGACTGAAGCGTTGCATGGATCACTTTTCTTTCATAAGGATTCATCGGGTCGAGCTTGAGGCTTCTGTGTGACTTTATAGCTTTCTTCGCCATTTTGTCTGCAAGCTGCTCAAGAGTCTTTTCTCTTCTCGCTCTGTAGTCCTCGGCGTCGATCACGACTTTGATGTAATCCTCATGCTCCTTGTTCACAACAAGACTTGTGAGGTACTGGAGCGCGTCCAGAGTCTGTCCGCGGCGTCCGATTATGGTTCCGCAGTCAGGACCTTCGAGCTCGATGTAAACGTTTGTATCGTTAGCCTTTGCCTTCATAGTGAGGTCAAGGCCCATCTCTCTGATAACGTCCTTAAGGAAGTCGAGCGCTGCGTGCTCCTCACAAGGAGGGAGCTCTTTGATCTGCTCATGGAAATCAACTTCCTCTGCTGTAGGATCAGGAGTAAGTGATTCTTCTGTATCGATGAGCTCTGACAGCGGCTTCTTGTTGGTGTTCTTCTTCCAGCGCCTGTCCTGCTTCTGCTCATCCTTCAGAACGTCTTCTTCCTCTGCTGTTATTTCTTCTTTCTTTTCAGGAGCTTTCTTCTCTACAGGCTGGAATCCCTTTTCCTCTTTAGGCTTCTCTTCCTTTACCTCTGCTCCTTTTCTAGTAACTCTTACCTTTGCAAGCGTGTTGCCGATTATTCCAAGGAATCCCTTTGAAGGCTCCTCCAGAACTTCTACATCCACATCCTCTCTTGTAAGCTTCATATCACGGAGAGCCAGGTCGACCGCCTGATCGATGCTGTCTCCCCATTTCTCTACTACGTCAAGATGTTCCATTCTAATTAACTCCTTTGCCTGCTCTTACGGGTTTTCTCTTCTTTTCTCTGCCTTTCTCTGCTTTTTTCCTGAGAAGTATAAAGCTGATGTTGAAGAATATCTGTAAGAACTGACTCATAAACCAGTAAAGTGCCAGACCAGCAGGGTACGATTTCGCAAGCCACATGATCATGATAGGGAAGACGTACTTCATCATCTTCTGCATGATGTCGTTCATGCCGCCCTGTGAAGGCGGCTGCGGCGTGAAGTAGAACGACGCGAATGTGGCAATACCCGCCAGGATAGGCAGGATCCACGGATCAGGCTGCGCCAGGTCTTTGATCCAGAAGAAGCTCTCGTGGATCGCGAAGACCATCTTCTCGGAATTCATGTAAAGCACAGGGTTCCTGAGAAGAGTGAACAGCCCCATGATGACGATCATCTGCACTATCATAGGAAGGCAGCCTGCCATAGGGTTAACTCCCTCTTTCTGATAGAGCTCCTGCATCTTCTGGTTCAGCATCTCTTTATCGTTGCCGTAGCGATTCTGGAGCTCCTTGACCTTAGGCTGTACAGCCTGCATCTGAAGCGACGACATGGTCTGCTGCTTGTACGACGGGTACATCGCAAGCTTGATCAGGGTCGTAAGAACGATCAGAGAGAATCCATAATTGCCGATGATATCATAAAGAAATTCCAGAAGCATCGCAAGCGGTCTGGCTATCACGGCTAAAACAAAATTCATTTATATCCTCCAATAATAATCATCCTATTCCTAAGGAACAGGGTCGTATCCGCCCGGATGCCCCGGATGACATCTCAATATTCTCTTTATGCCGAGCATGCTCCCTTTGATCGGTCCGTATTTTCGTACAGCTTCGATGAAGTATGCCGAGCATGTAGGTGTGTATCTGCACACAGGCGGAAACAGGGGCGATATGAATATCTGATAGAACCTTATCAGAAGAATTATGATCTTTCCGAAAAAACGGCTGATATATTTCACGATAAAACACCCCTGGTCTTTTTTAACACAGTCACGATCGACCGCGTCACGTCGTCACATTTTGCATCTGTTATAGTGCTTCTTGCGACGATCACCAGATCATATCCCGGTTTAATGACCTGTCCTGAAAGTCTCAGCGCTTCCCGCATGAGCCTCGCGGCCCTGTGTCTTTTCACGCTGTTCCCGACTTTCTTGCTTGCCAGAAATGATATCCTGCTGTACCCGAGTCTGTTCTTTGCGTAAAACAGTACGACGTACCGCGACGCTTCAGATCTTCCTTTATTATATACAGCATCAAAATCTTTCTGGCGGTTCAGCACATGTCTTTCACGCATACTATGCTGACAGTTTCTTTCTGCCCTTGTCTCTTCTTCTCTTGAGTACATTTCTGCCGTTCTTTGTAGACATTCTCTTGCGGAATCCGTGTTCCTTCAGACGCTGTCTTTTCTTAGGCTGATATGTCTGTTTCATTTTCTTCCTCCTTCATAAATATTGATCACGAAATACGGAGACTGTCCCCGCGTCCTTTTTTCTGGGCACACTCTGAATTACAATATGTGCACGCATTCAATTATTATACGTTTTCAGAGTAGTTATGTCAATGATTTCATGTGATTTGAATAATTATCCACAAAAAGAGCTGTTTTTATTATAACTTCGTGTATGTTTATTTACAGTTTATACAATCCATCATAAATTTGATGTGTATAAGTTTTATGATTAGTGATTTTTACAGCTTGTATATATTGAATTTACTGCAGTTTAAGATATTGATAAAGTTATGAACATAATGTGTATAATTTCTTTTCTTAAAGAAATCTTAATTTTTCTATTGTATGTGGATAACTGCTTGTGTAAAATAGGTAGTATCTTCACACAGGAGAGATTTTGATGAAAGACAATAACAAATTAAAGGAAAGTTTCCTGAAAACAGTGCGTTCAGAGGTCTCTGACATGAGCTACAACACCTGGTTCGTGCCTATCGGGATCCGCGGCGTAGATGAGGGAAGCAAGATCATATACATCACAGCTGAGAATGATTTTTCCGCGAACATATTGAGTTCAAGGTATATAGACAT
>CAZBFD010000008.1:16389-22264 GCA_964491055.1 uncultured Eubacterium sp. | reverse complement strand
CGCCGAAAAGCGCAGCTTCGTCACCGCCGGTCCCGGCTCTTATCTCAAGGATCACGTTCTTTTCATCATTAGGATCCTTCGGGATAAGGAGCACTTTAAGATCAGCTGTGATCTGCTCGAGCTTATCCTCGACTTCACTCACCTCAGCCTTTGCCATGTCGCGGAGCTCCTCGTCATCCTCAGACTCTACCAGGTCCTTAGCGAACTCAAGATCCTCGACCGCCTTCTTGTATTCCTCATATTTATGCACCACCGGCTCGATCTCGCCCATTTCCTTCATGTGCTTCCGCCATACCTCCTGGTTGGCGATCACATCAGGATCTGCGACTTTCTTAGTGAGCTCGTGGTATTTCTCTACAACTGTATCTAGCTTTTCAAACATAAACTACTCCATGAGTTATTAACTGGTTGTCAAAAAGAACCGTAACCGTCCCCATTGACAACTCTCACATTATTTATTTTTTCTTCTTGGCGAATACTACAGAAATTTTCTGTGTTTTCGTTATTTTCTTAATAGTATATACCTTCTTCGTCGCTTTTTTACTCAGCTTTATCTTTTTGCCGTTTACTTTGAGCGACTTTATGTAATATTTCTTCGAGGCTTTGATCGTGAGCTTTGCATCGTTCCCCGGGAGGACGCTGCCTGCGCCTTTGACTTTGCCCTTGCCTTTCTTGGTCACCTTGATCTTGGCGAGGCCGCTTTCTACCGGCATGCTGTATACCACTCCTTCAACTATACCGTAGAGTGTATTTCCCGCGGTTATCGTCTGCGGTCCGTAATAGTCAGGGTCGCTCAGGAAATTGTATCCGCTGTCGACATATTTGTTTGCGGCGGCGTCGTAGATGAATGTATCACCGAGGTCTCTCACGGGGGCTCCTGTATATATCAGGCCTTTAGCGGTCAGGCCGACATCTATCGTATCCACAGCGTACATCTTGACTGCGGTGTTCTGTACCGAGCATGCTCTCCATGAGGTCCCGTCAAATACCAGGTTGTCCGGGAGCATGATATTCATGTCTCCCGCCTGGCTGCCATCTTCTGAAGGAGCTTCGCCGAGCGTATAGATAAGCTGAGTTCCGTACTGGACCGCTTCTCCGCCTGCTCTTGGCTCCGGAAGAGCAGGGCCGTCAGACCATTCCTTTGTCTTAGGGTCAAATACGAACACTTTATCGGAATACTGCCGGGCTTCACCGTATCCGCGGCTTCCTCCGATGAAGTAGATCTTCCCGAAATACGCAGCCATAGTATAATCATTCAGGTCCTCGAGCTCCTCCGGGAGCTTTCCCAGATCCTCGACGCTGTTCTCATCTTCTGATTCCGCTGTCGCGCTCACGCTGATCAGCTTGTACTCCCCGGAATAGATCGCATACGGCCCGTCGAAATAATCAACAGCATTGTTATAGTCAGTATCTCCATCTGAGATCTTTTTGCGTACGCTGTCCCTGTTGTCTATTCCGTCGAACCAGATATCATCATCAGACGATTCGATCTCATCTGCGGCTCCGTATTCAATGACATTGTACAGCCTTCCGTTCGCATAGACCATATCATCTCCGAAAAGCATCCCATACTTGACGTTTTCGTCTTTGTTGACTTCAAACAGCTTTGACGGATCCACGACCGCGATCGTGTGGCACATATCTTCCCTGTCTGCAAGATCCTGGGATTTGATCTCGCGGCTCTGCGACCAGGCGCTGAACACGTGCTTTCCGTCCGAAGCCATCGCTTCTGTCGAGAAGATCTCATTTGAAAGATCTTCCCTGAGCGTATACTCTTTCTTGCCTCCGACCAGATACAGGTCTCTCTTCTTGGAAACTTTCCCGCCGGCACCTGTCACACGGACGCACTCAACATTGTTGATCCAGTTTTTGTCCCTGATCAAAACCTCTTTGCCGTCTCCGGAGATGATCTCCGCCTGCTCCATATCATCGTAGCTTTCACCGATCTCGACCTTGAAGCCTTCCTGATCCGGATAGAGCCCCGAGCCGACGATCGTAAGCGTATCTGCCTCTGTATTCACTGTGACTTTGCCGATCCTCGGCGGAAGGACTGTCGGTATCAGCCTGAAGTCAAATGCTCCTTCAGGCCCTATCGGAAGCTTTGGCTCGTCCTTCGTCATGGCTGTCATCTCGTTCAGGACATCTGATATGTTAAGCGTCTCACCTTCTGCAAGCTGTTTCTCTTTCTCTGCCGCCTTAAGCGCAACAGCGCCTGAAATGAACGGCGTTGCCATTGATGTTCCACTCATGAAATCATATTTCCCGAATGCCTCCGGTGTTATATCCTGCCTGGACATGCCGAAGTCGTCGAACTGTATAGCGTAGTCGCCGTCGACCGCCGGGAACAGACCGACTACGAACCGTCTTCTCTCCCCTGGCACTTTGGCTTCCGACAAGTCGAAATCCAGATGGCTCCATCTGCTGGATTCTCCTTCGTATATGTACGATCCTGCGATATTCTTATCACCGATAGTGTCCAGATCCGCGGTCTCATCCTCGGCGATATCGCTGATGAAGATAAGACTGCTGACAAAGCCTGACATAGCGCCTTTTGGCCCTGTAGTTTTATTCATCACGCTGAGCCTGGGGGCCATATTCGCGTTTTCTTCCAGCTCATACGGTAAAAGGAAACTAATGATATCTTCAGCCTTCATGCCTTCATATATGATCTTGATCGAAGCTGTGTCGCCGTCAGCAAAACCGCTGTCCTTCTTCTCGATCGTGATCTTCTGGCCGGCTTTCCCAATGAAGGCGCCGCCAGCTTTCTCGCACGCCTCGCCGTTTATATAGAACATATCCGGGACGGCGAATGTGTTTGCGTTGTCGTCATAGCTGTTATACTTTGCGGAAATGCTGTCCTGCTTATCGTCGTAGATCGAAGGGTTGTATGATTCATAACTAACAGTTGAAAGAATCTCTGATCCCGGAGCCGCGATGTCGACTGACTCGCCGTAATTAGAGTAATCTGCGAGTTTTCCGTCTCTACCCGTCGCTGCAACACTAAGCTTGTATGGGCTGTCAATATTTGCAGGATAATCAGGCTCCTCGTCATTGTTCATACCTGAATTTCCGGCTGCGCAGAGAGTCGCCGCGCCTTTCTGGCCGACGATGTCGATCAGCTTCGCAAATATAGCGCTGTCTGCGCCGCCGCCCCATGAATTGTTGATAGCGACGATCGGCTCGCCGAGATCGATCGCCATGTTGATATAATCATATGCCGCGACCTCATGCGAGAGCCAGGAACTGCCTTCATCGTCAAGGGACTTCAGCGCCATGATGCGGATGTTCTGGTTCACTCCGCTGATACCCTCATTATTGTTACCTACCGCACCGATGATCCCTGCGCAGTGTGTTCCGTGGCCGTTATCATCCATAGGATCAGCGTCGCCGTTTATGAAGTCGAATCCGTGCTCTCCCTTGATCTTCCTGTGAGTGTTCACCCACATGTTGGCTTTAAGGTCGGGATGTGTGTAATCCACGCCGGTATCCACGACCGCGACGATCTTGCCGGAGCCGGTCGTACCTTTTTCCTTCCATTCATATTCCACATTCGGAGCATTGTCTTTGCTCTGCATGCTCCACTGGTGGTCAATATATTCATCATTAGTCAGGCTGAGAGCATGCACTCTGACGTTCTTCTCAGCAAGCTGTACATCTTTTCTCTTGTTCAGCTTCTTCACAAGCTTGTCCGCGCTCATGCTGTCAGAGCTTACAAGTGCGACGACTGTGTCTTCCTGCTTGTTCTCATCGTCGGTGCTCTTGAGCTTCAGGCCTTTCTTTGCGCCATCTTCTTGTTTTTCATCAAAAGTCCAGACATCCTCGACAGTAATACCCTTTACTGCGTCTTCACCTGCCGAAAGCGCTTTCTTAAGCTTTCCTCCGGTCTGGATCGTGCCGTCTTCCATCATCACGATGACTGTGCCCTCCATAGGGTCTTTTTCACCAGCATCATCAGAAGACAGCTCCTGATTAAGCGTAAGAGATCTTGACCGGCTGCTTCCGTCTTCGGCAAATACCGCCGCCCCGCCTGAAAAAACAAGCGAGAAGACCAGAGCCGCGCTCAAGAGTCCAGCTAAAAATCTGCCTGCCTTACCAGTTCTCTTCTTCATTCTCAGCCTCCCGGGCCCACATTCAGCCCCTTTATCTACTTCATCAATACTGACTATATAATTGTACCATCACATCATTAAAAAATACAGGACATACACGAAAAAAGGGCCCGCCGACTGGCAGGTCCCTCTTCTTTTTTATGTGGTTGTTACTTAAGGCCGTACTTATTCTTGAACTTCTCAACACGTCCGCCGGCGTTGATGAATTTCTGCTGACCTGTAAAGAACGGATGGCACTGTGAGCAGACGTCAAGTCTGAGCTCCGGCTTGGTAGACATTGTCATAAATGTGTTACCGCATGCGCAAGTTACTTTACATTCCACATACTTAGGATGGATTCCTTCCTTCATGCTTATACCCTCCTTCTTCACAGGTGGCCCATCAGAAGCGCCCCCGTGCCGCAAACCCCGATATGATCTTCACCCTTACCGGGGAGCTCCATGTGACACCACAAAGCAGCTTCCAATGCCTGATCTATTTGCCGCCGTTCGGATTCGATATGCCTCCCGGTGCGACTTGAATATGATAACACAGGCGCGGGCCCTAAGTCAATGAATTTTTTCACGAGCCGGCGCGACATGAACAGATGCGTAGGCTGCCCGGGGCAGATTACCTAACCCCCTGTCAGCACACGCATCTGTTCATGCCCTCAACCTCCTGAAAGTACCTGACCCTTTTAGGAGCTCTTCTTTGATGTGGCGGTGACCACACGGTCGAGCCCTGCAAGATCCTTCTTCACTTGTATATCATCAAAATCATGCCGCAGCAGCGTCGACACATCTTTTGCCTGATCAAAGCCGATCTCCATCATAAGGCGCCCGCCGCTTCTGAGATGGTCTGGAGCCTCTTCTGCTATCCGCCGGTAAATGTCCAGACCGTCTGCTCCTCCGTCGAGTGCGAGCATCGGCTCATGTCCGCGAACCTCTTCGTCGAGCGTCGGTATCACGTCCGACCTGACGTACGGCGGGTTGCATACTATGAGATCAAAATCTCCCTGCACATTCTGAAACAAGTCGCTCTGTACGAATGTGGCCCTTTCATTCACCCCAAGCGCCTCTGCATTTTCCCTTGCGACGTCTAGCGCATCCTCGCTGATGTCAGCAAGGACGACGGTGCTTCCTGCCAGCTTCGCGATCGAAAGCCCCAGTGCGCCGCTTCCGCAGCAGAGATCCAGTACACGGATGTCAGCAGCACCCTCCTTGAGTTTTTCATCGACATATCCGATCGCCTCTTCAGCCAGGATCTCCGTGTCGAGCCTCGGGATAAGCACGCGCGGGTCGACATGGAACTCAAGCCCCATGAATTCCTGCTCACCTGTAATATACTGAAGCGGCTCACCATTTATGCGTCTTTCAACGAGCTGCATGTACTGTGCCTGCTGCTCATCTGCAACATCATCGCCGTAATGCAGCAGCATCTGTGAGAATGGGATCCCCGTAACAAAAGAGAGGAGCGCCCGCGCGTCGAACGCCGAGCTCTCCTTGCCTGCAGCTTCAAGTTTCTGCTGCCCTTCTTTTATTACATCTACCACATATATCTTCATTGTTGTTTATTCTCGTTCGATCTTCATCGGCTCCACGAAATTCGCGTCAGTGTCGGTGATGCCTTCAAATACCGGGGTCTCCGACGGTACTAGCACCGCCTTCATTGATACGATCGCTACTTCCAGCTGCGATGCATCCGGCTCTCTTGTCGTAAGCTTCTGCAAAAGAAGTCCCGGTACGCTCACAAGCTCAACGAACCTGTTGTTCGAGCGGCCCGCCCAC
>CAZBFD010000008.1:0-16289 GCA_964491055.1 uncultured Eubacterium sp. | reverse complement strand
AAGTCCCGGTACGCTCACAAGCTCAACGAACCTGTTGTTCGAGCGGCCCGCCCACTGGAGTATCTCGAATGAGATCGCTGCAACGACCGGGATCAGTATAATCCTGGAAACGACGCGCATGATCAGGTTCGGCCATCCGAGCAGTGAGAACAGGATCAGGCTGATCACCATGACGAACATCAGGAAGCTCGTCCCGCATCTCGGGTGCAGGCGTACAAAGTCCTTCGCATTCTCCGGAGTAAGCTCTTTTCCATTCTCATAACAGTGGATCGTCTTATGCTCCGCTCCGTGATACTGGAAAACGCGCTGAATATCCTCCATCCTGGAGATCAGCACGATATATCCGATAAACATCAGGATCCTGAGACATCCTTCGATCAGGTTAAGAATGATCACGTTCTTTATCACTCCTGAAAGAAGGTTCACGACAACTGTCGGAAGAAGCACGAATATGGCTACTGACGCGACGATCGCAAGAACTACTGAAAGCATGATCATAATGTTCCACGCAGCCGTCTTGCCAAAAGTCTTCTCAAGGAAGCCCGGCTTCTCCTCTTCCTTTTCCTCCTCGGACTCTTCCTTCTCCGTAAAGAACTCAAGCACATCAGCCGAGTAAGTCAGGATCTTCGTGCCGAGCACGAGCGAGACAACGAACGAGACGATACCACGGATGAACGGCATCTTCGCGATAGCCGAGCGCTTTGGGTTCATCTCCGTCTTAAGGAATATCCTGTTGTCCGGAAGGCGCACGGCGACAGCGGTCCTTTCCGGCCCGCGCATCATCACGCCCTCCATTACAGCCTGTCCGCCGCACTTCGTCGGGCAGGCATCTTTTATAAATATCTTATCAAAATCCATTATCTGAATACCTTCTTGATCACTTCAATGAATGCTTCGTTTGACTTTGTCATCGCAAGGTTGTCGATGATCTCTTCGGTGACTTCGGACGCCGGGCGGTTCGCCATCGCTTTACGCATAGTCCAGATAGCGCCGAGCTCGTCCTGAGTCATGAGTAGCTCCTCGCGGCGCGTCCCTGATTTGCTTATGTCGATCGCAGGGAAGATCCTGCGCTCCTGCATCTCTCTTGAGAGGTGGAGCTCCATATTTCCGGTGCCCTTGAACTCTTCAAAGATCATGTCGTCCATGCGGCTTCCTGTATCGATAAGAGCAGTTGCGAGGATCGTGATGCTCCCGCCTTCCTCGATGTTTCTGGCAGCGCCGAAGAAACGCTTAGGCCCGAACAGGGCCGCCGGGTCGAGGCCTCCTGAAAGTGTGCGCCCTGACGCTGGCACAACAAGGTTGTATGCTCGCGCGAGCCTCGTAATGCTGTCGAGCATGATCACGACGTCGCGGCCGTGCTCGGCAAGGCGCTTCGCCCTCTCGAGCACCATCTCGGCAACTTTTACATGGTGCTCGGGCTGCTCGTCGAATGTCGAATAGATGACCTGACCGCCCTGGAGCGATCTCTGCATGTCTGTTACTTCCTCTGGGCGCTCGTCTATGAGCAGCGCGAACAGATCGATGTCGTCATACTTGCTCTCGATCGCGTTCGCGATGTTCTTGAGCAGCGTGGTCTTTCCGGCCTTTGGCGGCGCCGCGATCAGGCCTCTCTGTCCCTTACCGATCGGCGCGATCAGGTCTATAAGCCTCGTCGCGAGCTGCTGGCGCGTCGTCTCAAGCGTCAGCCTGTCAGTCGGGAATATCGGAGTGAGATTCTCGAACCTCGGCCGTCTTACAGCTTCTCCCGGGTCATACCCGTTCACTTTAGTCACAAAGAGCAAAGCCCCGAATTTCTCGCTCGCCTTCGGCTTTCTTGCTATTCCGAAGATCTCATCCCCCGTCTTAAGGTTAAATCTCCTGATCTGTGCAGGAGAAACATATATGTCTTTGCTGCTCGTAAGGAAATTATCAAAGCGCAGGAACCCGAATCCGCCTTCAGCGATATCCAAGATACCTGTAACTTCATACTTGCCCTGCTCTTTTGCAGCACGGCCTTTCTGTCCTGATTCCTCAGCAGCAGTTTCCTGCTCTTCTGATCCATCCGCAGTCTCGTCAGGTACAGCTGGCTCGATATCATCAGCTGGTTCAGCTTTGGAACGCGCAAATCTCTCCAGGCGCTCTTTCTCCGCTGCCGCGACCTCTTCGTCAGTCAGCGGCGTAAGCTTCTCCTTATATTTATCTAGAGCATGAGACTCTTTCAGGCGTTTCTCTATCTCCTGCCTCTTCTTCAGCAACTCCTCTTCATCCGCCGAGAGTCCTTTAGCTTTCGGATTCAGCTCTTTCCTGGCATCAGCGGCCGGGGCTCCGGAAGCCTGCATCATGGCGCCTATAAAGCCAGCGCCCATCATCCCGCTGTCATCACTTGCAGGGCTGTCCGCAAAATCATCCGGGACCTCCAGGATAACATCTTCTTCAGCAGCTTCTTCCTTCACTGCAGTTTTCGTCTCAAGCTCTTCAGTTTCTTCTTTTTTCTTCCTAGGCATGAAATTACCGGCGCAGAACGCGCCTTCCCCTTTCTGTGAATATGATACTCAGATTCAGACACTTTCAAACATGCAGCAGCCTGCGAAACTGTACGCACTTAAACCGGACAGCATAATACTGCAGCCAGTTACATATTCAAGTATCTCAATAAGTAATGTGAATCAGACAAGCCGGAGTACCCGGCCGTCTCCGCAAAGAATGCGGACAAGATCTGAATGTGCTTTTACTTTACTATATCCGGCGGTTTCTGTCAACCGTAAGGAAAAGGCGATCCTCTGGCTGAACCATGTGCCTGCGCATATGAAAAGCCCGGGGCGGCGTCCCGCTCCGGGCTTTACTGTCCGTCTGGATTTTGATAGCTCACAAAGAACTATTTGCTGTAGTCGTAGAAGCCAGCGCCTGTCTTCATACCGAGCTTGCCGGCTCTTACCATCTTCTTGAGGAGGATGGATGGTCTGTACTTGCTGTCGCCAAACTCTGTGTAGAGTGTGTTCATGATAGCGAGGCAAACGTCGAGTCCGATGAGGTCGCCCAGTGCGAGAGGTCCCATTGGGTGGTTGCAGCCGAGCTTCATTGCTGTATCGATGTCCTCTGCGGAAGCGATGCCTTCGTTGAGGATCTCGATTGCTTCGTTGATCTCTGGGATGAGGATCCTGTTTACTACGAATCCAGGAGCTTCCTTGACCTGTACAGGTGACTTGCCGAGCTCTGCAGCGAGATCTGTAACGACTTTGTTTGTTTCTTCTGATGTCAGAAGTCCATTGATGATCTCAACAAGCTTCATGGCTGGAACAGGGTTGAAGAAGTGCATTCCAACGACCTTGTCAGGCCTTGCTGTAGCCATTGCGATCTCTGTGATGGAAAGTGAAGATGTGTTGGATGCGAGGATGCAGTCAGGTCCTACGAGTCCGTCGAGCTCTTTGAACAAAGCCTTTTTGGCATCCATGTTCTCAGCAGCTGCTTCGATGATGAGGTCTGCGTCCTTGACACCAGCGATATCAGTTGTTCCTGTAATCAGTGCCATAGCTGCGTCTTTATCCTCAGCAGCGATCTTCTCCTTGGCAACGAGCTTTGCAAGGCTCTTTTCTACCTTTGCGATGCCCTTGTCTACGGATTCCTGATGCCTTGCGTTCATTACTACTTCATGACCGTGCATTGCGAGTACCTGAACGATCCCGGCTCCCATTGTGCCTGATCCGATAACTCCTACTTTCATTGTTTTTCCCTCCTAATGTGTTACGTTAAAACCTTTGCAAAGATTTCAGCCGGACGGCGGCATCAAAAAGCCGCCTGCGGCTTGAATCAATTGTACCACATGGCGGCGAGTTAATAAAGATAATAATTTAACAAAATAATTTAACAAAATAGATGTATGATCAGCTGTTGTAAAGGTTCGTGGTCACGTACTCAGGATCGCTCGTCGCGTCGATTCCGAGTGCCTTAAGCGTCTGCTCGTCACGCTCTGACAGGATGGCCGTACAATGCGCGCGGCAGCCGGAGAGCTCTGTCAGCTTTTCGGCGGCTACTTTTGCGGCAGGGTTCCTGGTTGCTGATATCGTGAGCGCGATCAAGATCTCTTCGCAGTTTAAGCTCGTCTTGTCAGACGATAGTGCCTCCGTGTTCAGGCGCTGTATCGACTGCAGCACATCCGGCGCGATGAGCATCGTGTCATCATCCATACCGGACAGGTATTTGATGGAGTTAAGGATCGCTGCAGCTGCTGCCACCATGCGGCGGCTGCTCCTTCCTGTGACCATATGGCCGTCCGGCATCTCTATTGCCATCGCGACTACGTTCTCGTAACGCTTCTTATCCTTCGAGCGCTTCTCCTCAGCCTTGGCCCGGGCCGGCAGAACACAAAGGCGGTCTTCCGGAAGCGCTCCCACATCATCCATCAGAAGCTGCGAGCGCTCGAGCGTCTCTTCGCTGATCTTTCCTTTCTTATAGTCCACTTCCGCGATAAGGTACCTGCGGATTATCTCCTGTACCGCCGCGTACCGGCAGACTTCGTCGTTTATTATGCCGGACTTGGCACGGTTCACGCCCATGTCGGTCGGCGACTTGTATTCAGATTCTTTCCCTGTTATCTTCTCGATGATCCTCTTCACGATCGGGAAGACTTCCATGTCGCGGTTGTAGTTTACCGCGGTCACCCCGTATGCGTCCAGATGATACGAATCCAGCTGGTTCACGTCGCGGAGGTCAGCCGTCGCAGCCTCATACGCGATGTTAACAGGGTGCTTCAGCGGAAGATTCCAGATCGGGAAAGTCTCGAACTTGGCGTATCCCGCTTTCACACCGCGGAGGTTTTCATGGTAAAGCTGAGACAGGCTCGTCGCAAGCTTTCCTGACCCGCCTCCCGGGCCGGTGACTACGACCAGAGGTTTTGATACTTCTATATACGGATTGGCGCCGTAGCCTTCCTCACTTACGATCGTATCGACGTCACGCGGATAGCCCTTCGTGTAGTAATGCTTATAGGTCCTGATGCCGCGGCGCTCGAGCTTGTTGATGAACATGTTCACGGCATCCACATCCTCGTAGCGCGTCACGACCACGCTGTTGATGTCAAGGTCATACTTCCGGAACATGTCTATCAGCCGGAGCACCTCGAGGTCGTACGTGATGCCGAAGTCCTGCCTCGTCTTACTCGTCGTTATCGCGCCCGAATAAATGCAGATGATGATCTCGACCTGATCCCTCAGATTGTGCAGAAGCTTGATCTTCGCGTTCTCATCAAAACCCGGCAGCACTCTTGCGGCATGCTT
The DNA here is from genome assembly GCA_964491055.1 of uncultured Eubacterium sp. Classification (GTDB taxonomy): domain Bacteria; phylum Bacillota; class Clostridia; order Peptostreptococcales; family Anaerovoracaceae; genus Aminicella. The sequence continues at coordinate 11,037 of CAZBFD010000008.1, read as the reverse complement.
GTCGTGAACCAGCTTCCCACCGAACTCAAGGTAAAGCCTTTCCCTGTCGCCCGAGTTTATCCTCTGCCGGATATACTCCGACTGCTCCTTCATATACTTTTCCGGATCAAAACCTATTTCCTTCATATGTGAACCCTCTCATTTTAAGCGTAACCCTGGATCGCATAGATCACTGTCGGAATGATCATTGCCGCCACCAGTACAGCCACAATGATCCTTGCGATCAGCTGCTTCTTTTTCTTGTCCATCTGTTAATTTCCTTTCTGTTAGTAATCATGCAGAGCATGCTCGCCGCTGCTCACTGCCATGGTGACAAACGGAACCGTCCCTTTTGTCACATTACGCATTCGTTACTTCTATCCGGAGCTCGTTGCGCCCCTCAACTTCGCCCTCGAGGCTCACATGGTAATCGACCTCGACGTTTCCGGTGCCGCTTTCATCTATGTTGTTAAGCACGCGGTCGGTCAGGATCTCCATATCCATTTCGCCGTACGGGGTCTCGTACGTGCTCGTGAAGCGCTTCCCGCTCTCGAACTCCATTACGGTATCTCCGGTAAGGTCTTCTCCTGTCCTCTTCATGCGGACGCGGGATCCCTGCAGCTTCAGACTCGTCTTGCAGCCCGGAAAGCCGGAGAATTCGCTCTCTTCGTAGACCAGGTAAGTCGCGCCGTTCCGCTCGAACATCTTGCCTTCGGTCACAAACTCCATCTTGTCGAGAGGCTTGTCACCGTCGTACTGTCTCCCTGTTATTTTCAGCATTATATCTTTCATATCCGTAACCCACTATCCTTTCAATGAGCTCTGTGAACGGCACCCCTGCCACCTTCCACAGAGTCGGGAACATGCTGTACTGGGTGAATCCCGGTATAGTGTTTATCTCATTTAAGTAGATGTTCCCTGTTCCATTCTCTATCATAAAGTCGACTCTCGAGAACCCCTCGCAGTCAAGCACTTTGTATGCTTTCGCGGCTATCGCGCGGATCTGCTGGACTGTTTCGTCCGGCACGTTTTCCGCAGGTACGGTGACCACCGTCCCTGCTGTCCCCGAGTACTTCGCCTCGTAATCGTAAAAGTCATTTGCCGCGACTATCTCGCCGATCCCTGTTACGAGCGGTTTCTCGTTTCCGATGACCCCGCATTCAACTTCGCGTCCGTCGATACCGCGCTCTATGATGATCCGCTTGTCGTACTTTGCGGCTTCCTTAAGACCCGCCCAGAGTTCTTCAGTGTTCCTTACCTTGCTTATTCCGACGGAAGATCCCAGGTTGACAGGCTTTACGAACATCGGATATTTGAATTCTTCCTCGCATGTTTTGATGACCGGATCCGGGTCAGCTTTGATCTCGTCCGCGGTCGTGCTCACGAACTCGACAGTCGGAACTCCCTCAGCGAGGAAACAGAGTTTTGCTGCTTCCTTATCCATGGCAAGTGCCGATCCGAGCACGCCGCAGCCAGCATACGGAATGCCGAGCATCTCGAACAGTCCCTGGATCCTGCCGTCCTCGCCATTCGCCCCGTGAAGAATCGGTAGAGCAAAATCTATAAGCTTCGGAAGGTCGCCGATGTTCATCGGCTCTGCCGTCTTCTCCCACGAGCCGTCCGCGATGTTCCCTACCGGCCCGTCGTAGCGGAACCACTTGCCATCCTTGTTGATCCCTATATATACAAGTTCATGCTTCTCCTTGTCGATAGCATTTATCACAGCCGCCGCTGAAATGCATGACACCTCATGCTCAGTAGACTTCCCCCCGAAGAAAATACCAATCCTGTCCATAGCCAGCCTCCTTAATACTTTTTCTCATACCAAGACCTATTTTACCATAAACGACCCCAAAGGGACAGGCACTAAAACAAAAAACAGCCTCGGCTGATTGGGCTGCCGGAGCTGTGATGTACTGTGATATGTATGATGTGCAATAATCTACTTTACAGTGATATTAACGGATAAACCAATTATAACCGTCCTGTTTCTAATGAGTCAAATATAACCTAAAATAAGCTCAACTTGCAATGCTTATAGGTATCTTTTGAGTGTTTTCCAGGTCTTTCAGTGCATGCCTGATTCCTCTGCTTCTCTTTTCAGAACATACCTGTCGAATCCCGGCAACAGGAACGCAAGGCGTCCACGATCCCTGCAGCTGATCAGACCTTCCTTCTTCAGCCGGTCGCGGTAGGGATTGAACTGATTTGTTGTATAATTCATCAGTTTCCTTATTTTGGAGATCTCGCCGTCCGGAGTTTTTGACAGAGCAATGAGTAGCCTGCGGTCGATCTCTGAGAGCTCCGACCAGATTTTGTTGTAAGAGAACTCCTCCAGATAACGGTATGCCTTTTCGATCACATCATCAAAATCTTCTGCGTTTTCCCATGCGTAATAGCCGATTACCTGAAAGGCGAACGAATACCCTTTTGTCGCCTGTGCGAGCCTTATCGCCGTGTCCTGCTCAACACCAAGCGACTCCATATAGTTCTCCGCGATCATTGTAAGCTCCAGCGGTGCAAGCTCAGTGCGCGGCGACCTCTCCAGAAATGTCAGCGTCTCGGAATTACGCAGCCTGTTGATATTCTTGTAAAGACCCGTCATCAGCAGAAACACCGGGAGATCATTCCTGACAAAGATCTGGAAAGCACTTACGAACGCACGCATGTCTTTAGTATTAGATACTTCATCTATAGTAATAAGGACTTTTTTGCCCACGCGTTTTACGCTCTCAAGCATGCGGCTTACAGCTTCCTCTATGTCAACTATAGGAGGCTCGCCGTCTATCTCCACACCAAATCCGAAAAACGACAGATTAAGCTTAGCTTTACTAAACGCACCAGCAAGCCTCTTCTCGCTGTACAGCCTTGCCGCAAGGCTTGTGAGAAGATCTCTGTCCGGATTGAGATCTATCACGATCCAATCGCTCATTTCTCTGAACCTGTTTGCAAGATCAGTCATGAATACTGTCTTGCCGGAGCCCCTGATACCAGAGATCATATTTATCTGATTTACCGGGATGTCGCTCGTAAAGCTACTGATAATATAATCTTCCTGTGGTCTCCTCTCGATTATCTCGACTGGCGGCTTTCCGAAAAGAAGAGTATATGGATTGCTCATAAAAAACCACCCTTTTTATATTTACTGTTTGTTTACTGTTCATTTACTGTTTGATTTTATTTTACTGTTTGTTTACTGTTCTGTCAATAATCATTTGCAATGTTCTTCTAAAAGTACCTGTCCTCCTTAGGTGCAAAAGCTCCGAATTGTACCTGTCCCTTTAGGGCGCCGGATAACATCCGGCACCTTGTTTTATGTTAAATCACGGTATTCTCACAGAAAATTACCTTGTATTGTCACAAAAATACCATAATCGTATTGTATACTCTTATCGTAAACAGAAAGTATGCCCTGCGGCAGATGCTTAGGCATCGTCCGGAGCTTGTTCCAGCCCGGAGGATCAGCTATGATTGATCCGGGTGAAAAGGGGTATCAGACATAGATAAGTAAAGAGGGAATGAATATGGAAGAGAAAGATTTTGAAAACGCAGCAAAGAAGTTAATGGAAAGTGAAGAGGCTGTTAAGGAAGCGAAGGCTGCAGCAGATGAGATCATTGAGAACGCAGCGGCAGGCGCTGAAGCCGCTGATGATACAGCAGTGATCGCCGATGCAGATACGGCAAACGCTGAGGCTGAGCCGGCTCTTGACAATACACAGAGCCTGGATGCTGAATTCATCGAAGTTGAAAATGCAGCATCCAACGGTGCGAAAGATCAGGCGGCTGACACAGCTGCCGGCGTGAGCGATGAAACTCTCGCAGGAGATTTTGATAAAGACAGAACACAGACCGGAAGCATTGATGCGGGGAGTATCAATGTAGAAGGTTTTGATGTAAGCAACCCGCAGTACGATGAGCACGAGCAGAACTACCGGTACGCCGAGCCTGATCAGCCGTCATATGCCGGGAAGTCCGCATCGTCTGACTACTACAGCGCGGCCTCAAAAGCATACGAGCAGGAGCGCAGCCAGGCGGCCGCAGCAAGCGCAGCAGCTGGAGCAGGAGCAGTACAGGCAGCACGTGGATTCATCACAAAGAGAGCCTTCATCATAATCCTGATCATAGCGATGCTCATTACGATGCTCGCATCAGTCGGGATCACGACAGCGTACACTACTTTCCTGCACAACAAAACTATCAGCAGTATGAAAGTGAGCGACGACCATGCGACGAACTACACTCTGACACAGTCAGACGAGTCGCTGTCATATAAGAGCATTATCCAGAAGACGCAGGACTCTGTGGTATCCATCACGACTGAATCTGTGACGAACGACATCTGGATGCAGAACTACGTAACACAGGGCGCGGGATCAGGCGTCATCATCCAGAGCGACGGCTACATCATCACATGCGAGCACGTCATCGAAGGCGCGAGAAAGATAACTGTCACACTGCGTGACGGAACTGAATACGATGCAAAACTCATTGGTGCTGATGCGGAAAACGACATCGCAGTGATCAAGATCGACGCGACAGGCCTAAAGGCAGCGACATACGGCGACAGCAGCAAACTTGAAGTCGGCGACGCTACAGTGATCATCGGAAACCCGCTCGGAACACTTTCCGGAACGGTAACGACCGGTATCATAAGCGCACTAGACAGAGATCTTACGATCGACGGCAGAACTCTGAACCTGATGCAGACAGACGCGTCCATCAACCCGGGCAACTCCGGCGGCGGAATGTTCGATGCATCCGGCAACCTGATCGGTATAGTCGAGGCTAAATCGGTAGGATCCGACATCGACGGACTCGGGTTTGCGACCCCGATCAACAAAGCTGCCGAGATCGCAAAGAACCTTATAAAGAACGAAGGAAAGGGTGATAACTCAAATTACGGATCAGAAACTAACAGCAATGATCCTAAGATCGGCATCATGGTGACAGAAGTAGACGAGTCCATCGCGAAACAGTACGGCTATGCATACGGCGGACTCCTCGTAAGATCTGTTACCAGCACACAGGCAAGCCTCGCAGGCCTCAACCAGGGCGACATCATCTACCAGGCAGACGGTAAAGACATCACAACACAGGAAAGCCTTACCAAGATCCTGTCAGGAAAGAAAGTCGGCGACAAGCTCAAGCTATCGATCGCATATGACGACGGCAGCACATCAGAAGTCACCACAGTCCTCGTTAACGAAAGCGACAGCAACAGATAATATAAATAGCAAAGATTCCTATGCTCCGAAAAGGGACTGTCCCTTTTCGGAGCTTTTTTTGACGTTGATAATTGTGCTTCTACATTATATTATATTTATAGGCAGCTAAACGACTGTCATTTTGTATTCAGCTCATCTCAGGACGGGTGAGGGGGCGATGTGATCTTGGCTGAAATGAATGAAAAGAAAATGGATGAAAAGAAACAGAAGCGTGTGCCTATTCGTACCCGGGTGCTTTATATAGTCCTCACGACGACTCTTATAAGCCTGATGGCGGCAAGCATCACGGGTATCGTATGTATGGGCTGGATAAGGAGCTCGACCGAGAATGCTCTGACGGAGCAGCTCGAGAGCAACCTCAAGAGCATAGTCAAACAGAAGGCGGTATCGACGGACGCCAAGCTTGAGCATTATGAAAAGTACATCCTGCTCTCGACTGACTATATCGAGAACATGTATAAGGACAGGGACGATATGATCGGGCGCGGAAGGATCTTTGACCCTCCCAGAAACACCAGGGAATATGCCCTTACCCGCGCGTTTGCAAACGAGAAGCTGACAGAAGAAGACCTTGAAGACGAGATTTTGTTCTTCAGTAATATCGAGCAGCTGTGGGATCCTATCGGACACGAGAACGACGGCCTGATCACCACGATCTACGCGGGCACGAAGAGCGGGCTCCTGACTTCATATGACAAATGGTCGTACCTCTCGGTCAAGCCTGAGGGCGAGGAGCTGATCTACGACTATACGGAATCCGGCTGGTACACGCAGGGCCTGAAAGAGAATAAGATATTCTATACCGGGCTCTACATCGACTCGCAGGGCCGCGGGCTCACGATCACCGTCGCGTCGCCGTTCAAGGAAGCCAAGGGAAAGGTCGCCGGAGTAGTCGCCGCGGACTTTGATATCACCGAATTGTATAACGACATGCTCTCGTTCGATCTCGGTGAAGGATCCTTCTCGTTCACGCTTGACAAGGACGGCTCGCTGATCTCGCCTGACGCGGCAAACACGACCGTCGAGAAATTCACAGGCCTCTCAAAGAAAGAGATCCAGGAGCTTCTTGCCGATCCTAACCAGATCATAATAAAGAACGATTCGCTTTACATCTCAGTCCCGATCGAGCGTGTTGGCTGGACGCTCTGCGCATGCGTACCGGTGAAGCTGATCGAGGCCAGCCTGCAGGAAGCTAACGTTTCGATAAGGTATGCGACCGGTATCTTCATGGCAGTCGCGATAATCATCCTTATCCTTTCCGTAGTGGCTGCCAACAGCGCAGCACACAATATAATACATCCGATGGAGCTCCTCGGCGAAGACATGAAGATCATTGCCAACGGCGACCTTAAGCACAGGGCGAAGGTGTACAGGAACGACGAGATCGGCGATATCACGATCAGGCTGAACGATCTTGTCGACAGGCTGACATCAACCATGGACGAGCTCATATCCGCAAGGAAGAAGGCTGACACGATGAGCAAGCTCGCGACACGTGACTCGCTCACCGGCATCCGCAACAAAACCTCTTATGAAGCTGAAGCCAGGGAGCTTGACAGGAAGATCTCTGAGGGGCGCGCCGAATTCGGGCTTGCCATGATCGACATGAACAACCTGAAATCGATAAATGACAACTATGGCCACAATAACGGGGACGTATCGATCAAGAAGCTGAGCAAAATGATCTGTGATACGTTCATACATTCGCCTGTATTCCGTATCGGCGGAGACGAGTTCGTGGTCATACTTGAGAATGAAGACTACCGGAACATAGAGAAGCTTTCTGATAAATTCAAGGCGATGGTCGAGAAAGAGACATCAGATGACGGCATTGATCCGTGGAAGCGCATATCTGCTGCCATAGGCTATGCACTGTACGATGACACGCTGGATGAGAACGTCAGAAGCGTGCTGGCAAGAGCAGACAGAGAAATGTACAAATGCAAGAGAACTATGGAGCTCTGGGACGGAAGGTAAACTGTATCTGATATAGCAAAAGAGCGCGGACTTTTTCGGTCCGCGCTCTTTTATATGTAAACTGCTTTATATTCTCTTCTCGAACCAGTCGAGCAGATCCTGGTATACCTGCTCTCTGTCGAGCTCGTTCAGGATCTCGTGGCGGTCTCCTTCATAAAGCTTCATCTGGAGATCTTCGATGCCGGCGTCCTGATACAGCTTGTATGCCTGCTCAACTCCCTTGCCGTAATTCCCGACAGGGTCTTCAGCGCCTGATACTATTAAGATCGGAAGGTCTTTCCTTATCTTTGCGACAGTCTTCTTGTCCTGGCAGTCCTTAAAGCTGTAGAAGAGGTTGTAGTATCCGTTTACGGTGAAAATGAATGTGCACTTTGGGTTTGAAAGGTATGCAGCCTTGTTTTCATCGTTCTTGGACAGCCATTCTGCCGGTGTCTTGTCCCCGCACCTCTTGTTGTAATTTCCGGATGCCATGTTCTTGATGAGCTGGCTCCTGTACTTCCATCCGCGCGCCAGCGCTATCAGCCTGCAGAGAAGCATGGCAGAACTCAGCGTCGCCGCCGGCTGGCTTCCTGTGCCCATGATCACCGCTCCGGCAAGACCGTCGCCGTATCTCGCGATATACTGCCTTGCAAGGAACGATCCCATACTATGACCGAGAATGAAATACGGCACATCCGGATACTTTTTCCTGGTCATCTCCTGGAGCGTCCTGATATCTTCCAGAAGGCATTTGTTCCCGTTCTTCTCGCGGAAATATCCGTAGTCATCCGGCGAATTCACCGAGTCGCCATGTCCGATATGATCATTTCCGACGACGCAGAAGCCGTGGTCCGCAAGAAATGATGCGAATTCATCATAGCGCCCTACGTACTCCGTCATGCCGTGGATGATCTGAAGAACTGCCTTTGGCTCACCCTCCGGGTCCCATTCGACTGCGTGGATCTTATGCTCCCCGTCCACGGAATCATAATACAGGTCCTGTTTCATAATTCACACTTTACCCTTTCCGTTTTATATGTGACGATATCCGCCTGTAGATCCGGCGAAACACGCCCCTGATTCTGATTGATCCTTACTCTATTTATATATCGCGAAATCTGCGCCCTCTTTCATGACAAAATCCTTTAACCGCCTTACATGATCGAACGCTATATCACGAGCATGCTCGCTGTCACCTGACATGAGCGCCTCGATTATCTCCCTGTGCTCGGCAGGCATGTTCTTGTAATTCGCAAGGTCTTCATAGTACAGATACCTGAACCGCAGCACCTGTGTCTGCACTGTGCTTACGATCTGTGCGAGGGTCTTGTTCCCGGAAAGCCTCGCGATCCTCTTGTGGAACGCCTCATCAGCTCTGATCATCGTATCCATGTCGCCCGCTTCTATTGCTGCGGCATACTTGTCGGTCAGCTCGAGCAGTTTCTGCTCTTCACCCTTCGTGATCCGTGACGATGCGAGGTAAGCTGCCAGAGCGTCCAGATCCTCACGTACAGTCAGTGTGTCGATCATGTCTTTCACAGAGATCTCTGACGCAAAATTCCCGCGACGCGGCTCGATCGTTACGAGTCCTTCTTTACCCAGCTCACGAACTGCCTCCCTCACAGGAGTCCTGGAAACGCCAAGGTCCTCCGCAAGCTCGATCTCCATCATCCGGGTGCCCGGCTTGATCTGCCCGGTCAGGATACGCCTCTTCAGCTGGTCGTATACCTGCTCCCTCAGGGGCTTGTGATTCACATGCTCATTATTGTCCATGCTTTACTCCGTTTATATCGCTGTCTTCGTCCAATATGCCTCAAGGCCGCCTGCCCTGAGCTTTTCCGCCGCCTCTTTCGCGGCATACATTGAGCCGAATATGCCGAATACTGTCGGGCCGCTTCCGCTCATCAGCGCGAACCTCGCGCCTGTTTCCATCATCTTTTCCTTTAGCTCCGCGACCTCAGGATAATGGCCAAGAGTATACTCTTCCAGTACGTTTATGAATTCGCTGCAAAGTTCTTCATCAGGTCTTACTGATCCTCTCACAGGACTGCTGAAGCAGATATCTGTTGCTTCTTTTCCAAAGCCCCTTGCCCTCGCCTTTTCAGCGTTAGCTTTTTCAGTCATCATGCGGACAAGCTTGTCGTTATCCGGCCTTCTCGTTATCTCACAGCTGTCGATCCCCTCGTAGACTTCCTTAGTGGAGACACTGAACCTGGGCTTTGCGATCACTATCCACGATTTCAGCGGAACTACCGGTAAGAGTTCTGTTCCGCGCCCTGTCGCCCTTGCGCATGATACCGCCATGGCGTCCTTCCTGATATAGCCAGGGAAAGACCTGTTGGCCCTGGCCTGTCCCATGACACAGAAAGGAACGTCAGATCCGAGCTTTGCGCCGAGTTCCATAAGCTCGGCAAGGCTCAGGTGTAGGTCCCATATGATATTGAGCGCGTGGAGTACAGCGGCTGCGTTTCCGCTTCCTCCCGCAAGGCCGCCGGCAACAGGGATCCTCTTTCTGATCGAGATTTTGATCGTGCCTGGAGCGACCCGCACCGCGCCGCTGCCTGCCGCATCAGCGTTATCTGACCCCGATGCTTCACCGCTGCCTTCCGCATTGCCGGATACGAGCCCTGCCATGAGCTCGGCCGCCTGGTACGCCAGGTTCCTTTTATCCACAGGAAGATAATAGCGGTTCGTACTGACCTCTATGTCAAACGAGCCGCCATCCTCTGAAGCCGTCCCGCAGCCTGCCTGGCCGGGATCTGACGGCATGTATTCAACTGTTACGTCATCATGAAATGAAAGCTGCTGCATCACCATGTCGACCCGGTGGTAACCGTTATCGCCGCGCGGGCCGACATCGATGGACAGATTGATCTTCACGAATGACTTTACTTCTGCTTTTGCCATGCCCATTGGATATACTGCAGTCTGCCCGATAAAAGGCTGCTGCGTCAATTATTTCCTGCCGCCTTTTTTCTTCTTTTTATTATCAGGTTCCGGTTTATCGGACTTCTTCTTGCTGTAGCCGTCGGCTTTGCGCTGCTGCTTTTCAGCTTCGAGCCTTGCTGCCTCAGCTTCAGCCTTTGCCTTGCGCCCCGTCTTATATGTGGAGCCTGCCGCTGATATCGGCTGAGGCCTCTTCACGCGGTAGCAGTCGCCGTCTTTCTTCTCTTCTTTCTGCTCGAGAGCAGCTTCTGCCTTCTTGCCTTTCTTATCCTTCTTCTCGTGCTCGGCGATCACCTGCTCGACCGTCTTGCCCGTTTCTTTCGCTTCTTTATACGGATTGTAGCTGGCTTCCTTCGCATTTTCCTTTGCCTGCTCTTCTGCTTCCTTCTTTGTCTGCCAGAACGTCGCTCCCATCATCGCGACCATCATGCCGACCATGAGCACCATGTAGATGATCATGCCCTGCCCCTGGTTCATCGTCGTGAAGCTTATCCGCTTCTCCTCGCCAAGCGTGTCGCCGTCGTTGTCGCGGAAGCTTCCGTCTATTATGCATGTGTATTTCGTAGCATCCTGAATGGCTTCCTTGCCTGACTCAGGGATCTTGGTCGTATCCGCAAGGATCAGCGCATACGTCGGATCCTCCTTATTATAATAGATCAGCGCCGGGAACTCCTTGCCTTCTTCATCCACGATCCTGAACGCGTCCTTATTTGCCTCTACTGATTCCTCATTCCCGACAGGCTGGCTGAAAAAGATCTTCACACATAGATTTTCTTTCGTCGTACCCTTCGCGCCGTCCTCAGGGCTCGTCGATTCGATGCGGAAATCCGCGGCGAAACACGTTGCTGTTGTCGCGATCATCAAAACCATTAATGCAGCTATTATCGTCCCGATTCTTTTTTTCATTTATATATTCCTCCGTATGGGTTTT
>CAZBFD010000007.1:0-23233 GCA_964491055.1 uncultured Eubacterium sp. | reverse complement strand
GCCACCAAAATAAAGAATAATTAATTTTGGTAACGGAATGCATTGGTTACAGGGGTTGTTTCGTTACCAAACGACAGGAATTACAGAAATCTTGCCACCAAAACAAGGAATATTTTATTTTGGTAACGAGATGCATACATAGACAAACCCCAGTTTGCCTATTTGACATTGGCTTCGCTGAACTCCAGTTTGCAAAAATGACATAGACTTAGCTAAACCCCAGTTTGTCTAGTTGACATGGACCTCGCTAAACCACAGTTTGTCTTGCTGATATTGACCTAGACAAACCCCAGTTTGTAAAGCTAATACTGACTTAACATATTCCAGTTTATGTTGTGTTTAAGTTGATTTTAGGTTTGTGGTCTATTATCATTTCTAATAGATGAACTAAATGGAGAGGACGACATGAAAAGGGCAGAAAGAATAATCGCATCGCTTGGTACATTGTGCCGCATAACTGTATTCACCAGTTCGGATGCAGGGTCAGCAGATGATGATCGCGTACTAAGGTTTCTGGATGATGCGGAGGAGTATATAAAGAAGCTGGATGATCTGTTCTCGATATTTAAGGAGAATAGCGAGATCTCAGCGCTTAACAAAAACGCCGGGAACGGACCGTTAAAAGTGAGCGAAGAGACGCTGTCTGTACTTGAGGAAGCGATAATCAGCAGCGAGCTTTCGGACGGGGCGTTTGATGTGACAGCTTCGCTGAGCAAAGCCGACTCAGGACCTGACTTGATTTTACCGTATGATAAAGCTGGCGGAGACGGAATCGTTATGAGCAGCGCAGGGTCTGCAGAAGGTATCGTTCTTGATCGCCTGGCAATGACAGCTGAGATAAAAACTAAAGGGACATCCATTGATCTTGGCGGAATAGCCAAGGGTTTTGCTGTTGACAGGCTGAGAGAAATGGCGGAGGATGCCGGGATAGACGATGTTTTGATCGATCTTGGCGGCACGGTGCTGAGCCTCGGTGAGGAGAGGAATATAGGGATCCGTGATCCATTCAGACCGTTGGGAGACAAAAACAACAGCAACGCAGCAGCAAGCCGGGATGAGCAGAAAAATCTGCCGGATGATAAAGGCGTTGTCATGACGATCCGCAGCCGTGATGAGGTGATCTGCACCTCCGGAACGTATGAGCGGGGCGAGCACATTATCGACCCGGAGACCGGTAAGCCTGCTGAGACGCGCGTGCTGTCGGCTACGGTGATAGGGCAGAATGGCGCGCAGGCGGATGCGCTCGCGACGGCGGCCATGGTGATGGGCGTAGATAAGAGCGTTGAAATGCTAGGAAGGGCAGGCGTTGAAGCCGTATTTATTCTTAAAGATGGCAGTGTGTTTGCGACCGGCGGCCTTGGTAAACGCATTTCTTTGACAGGAGGGCAAGCATGATGTCAAAGACTCAGATCATAAGGCATATCATACAATTACTGGCGTTCCTGGTGTTCCCGGGGCTGTTCATTCTGATTTTGAGCAGTTTCGGGATAATAATTGATGCGTTCCTGAAATGGTCATTCTCGCTCGCGGAGCTTGCGGTGCCGCTGATCACGTTGATCGCGGTCATACCGGTCACAGTGCTCTGGGGGAGGTTTTTCTGCGGGTATCTGTGCGCGTTCGGGAGCATGCAGGAACTGCTCAGCTTCATCGCTGAGAAGCTCAAGATCAGGCAGATCGAGGTGGACCAGAAGCTGGATGCGATGCTGAAGAAGCTGAAATATGCGGTCCTCGCAGTCCTGATCGTGCTCTGGGTGCTGGACGTGTCATACACCGGGCTAAGTCCGTGGAACGTGTTCGGGATCTATTCGAATCTGGCGGGCTGGTCAGGCCTGGAGGAACTCATAAGTGTCGGCGGTCTTCTGCTCGCGCTGACGATCATCGGATCGCTGTTCCTGAAGCGCTTTTTCTGCAGGTATTTATGCCCGCTCGGCGGTGTCTTCACGTTGATATCAAAACCTCGTCTGTTCAGAATAAAAAAGTCTGACGGCTGTGTCGGCTGCCGTCTCTGCACCAGGAAATGCCCTATGGGGATCGATGTGGAAAATGAAGCAAAGTCTCTTGGCAGCGTACGGTCGGGGGAGTGCATCGTCTGCTTCAAATGTCTGGATAGCTGCAGGTATGGTGCCCTCAGAACTGATCCAAAAGCTGCCGCTGCGGGAACTGCTGCTGCGCTCACGATCTCCGGCGTCTATTACGTAGGATCGATCGCGACGGGTACAGAGACATTTAAGGAAATCGCCTCAGGCGAGCTGGAGCTGTTCTCAGGACAGTCACAGGGCAAATATAAGAACGGCACCTACGAAGGGACCGGCGAGGGCTACAGAGGCCTCACTACGGTAAGTGTAAAAGTTGAGAAAGGCCAGATAGCTTCCATTACGGTGCTTGAATATGAAGACGACCAGCGCTTCTTCGAAAGGGCGGAGACACCAGTGATAGAGCGTATCATCACAGAACAGTCAGTAGAAGTCGAAGCCGTAAGCGGCGCCACATACAGCAGCAACAGCATCATGCAGGCTGTCGCCAACGCGCTCGACATACCATTTGAGGCATAAAAAAGCAGGATACCTTGCCGCTTAAGCAAGGCATCCTGTTTTTGTTATGGCATCAGTACTCTACGATGTCGTCACCGGTGTTCTCGTCGTATTCTTTTTCTGACTTTTTGAGCTCTTTCGCGTAGCCGTTCTTTTCAAGGAACTTGTGTACGTTTTTGTCTTTTTCTCCGAAGCATCCGCTGAAGAAGAGCGAATCGTCGATGGCGAGCTGTTCATTGGCCGTATCTGGTGAGACATTTATGACTGCGGCTCCGCTGCTGGTAAAGTTATATGTCACATCGGATCCCGGCGCGAGAAGCTTGACTCTGTAATAGTAGTCGCTGCCGTTTGTCGTGTAGTCTTTCAGGTATGCCGTGAGGAGCGGCCTGATGTCATCTTTCTTTATTTCTGTATACCCCTTTGACGAGTCGATCCCTGCGGAGTAAGCGTTTATGATCACTTTCCTCAGGTAGTTATCGACTTTTTCTGTGTATTCGTCGCCTGCCGCGAAGTCCGACGCAGCCTTCCTGACATCCTTTAGTGTCTGGGCTTTGATATAGTAGCTTCGCTTAAGCGACGAGCCGTTCTTCATCTTGTAGCTCATAGAGACTTTGATCGAATCCGGATCGTAGTCGGACCCTGTCACAAAGTTCTTGTGGTCGAGCACGGTCTTGTGCAGCGCGGTCAGCGCTTTGACCGATTCTGTGTCGGAGAGCGTGATGTTCGTGTCGAACGGTGCCATCGTGTGGACCTTGACTTTCTCGACTGATGACGGTTCAGGCACTCTTCCGGTCTGGCCGGTCACGTCGAAGATCGTGAATGCGAACACGGCCGCGGTAACTGCGAGCAGTGCGATGAATGTGATCAAAGTCCTCACGCGTATGATCCTTACGGAGCTGTCCGCGATCATCCTGAATACGATGAATGAAGGGACTCCGCCTACGATGCAGCCGAGCAGGAACGGTATCAGCGGGTACGTCGCGTGCTCTCCCGGTGAAAGTTCCGCGCTCACGACGCCGAACAGGCTCATGACGCAGAATGTCAGGAATATCACGAGCATGTCGCTCACGACAGGGAACACGGTCGCGTCCTGCTCGCGCTCGAGTCTGATCCTCTTATACAGGAATCCTGTGAAGAGGGTGATCAGGACCGTCACAGCAATGAATACCAGCATCATCGGTATCGCCTTAAAGTCAAGCATGTCACCGCGCTTGGCCGCATACCACAGGAACGGGTTCGAGTACTGCATGATCTCTGTGAAGACACTTCCGTCCGATCCCAGTATAAAGGCTCTCTCATACATGTCACAGAGCATGCATACTATCACGACTATCGAGTTGAGCAGGCATGCGAGCAGCGCGTGGATGATGTCCTTCCCCGCGACGATCCCGGCGAGGTTCGATATCGCGAACACGAACAAAGACCCGACTGCAGTATCTATGAACCATCTTAAGCAGTTCAGTGCACTGAGCACGCGGCCCGGGTACAGTATCGCGCTGTTCCTGCCGGCAGCTTCCATGCCGATCGAAAGCACCTCAGTCTCAGCGTCGAACGCCACATGCTGAGGCTGAATGAACAGGCCGAAAGCGAACATCACTACAGCGGTGAGCAGCACCGGGAGCAGCAGGAGCACGGTCCCTGTCATAAGCGTGCTCCTGAAGAGCTTGCCTCGTGTCACAGGGAACGAATGCAGTCCGGCGGCAGAAGCTCCGTTATGCAGATAGTTGAAAAGCATTACCGAGAGCACCACTGCGTATCCGCATGAGATGAACGGAACAGGGCTCAGGCTGCTCGAGAGCACCGATACATAGTAATCGCTCACGCTGCTGAAATTCCAGTAGTTCAGGATGAGCGGCAGAATGCATACGCTGAAGTACGCCATGAATGCAACGAAGGCTAGAAGCGTGTCTCTGCGGTACAGAGTTTTCATCCACATGCCGGAGAAGGCCGATGGCTTATATTCGCTTCTGATCTCAGAAGCACTGGTTTCCATGTTAGAAGACAAGTTTTCTGATTTCATCGTTCTCACCTCCCAGCTCATAAATGAATACTTCTTCAAGTGACAGCGGCAGGATGTCGAACAGGACAGGGTTGCTCCTGTTTATTATCTCCCGCGCTTCTTCTATGTCGTTGTCGATTATCATGAGGTCGACAGTTCCTCTTGTTTCCCTGTGCAGGATGTTCAGGCCCTTATACGGGTCGAACTTTTCGTCTCCTTCTATGCTGACACCGATTGCGCTGATGTCGCCGAAAGAGACCTGGATCTTGTGCAGTGAGGTTTTGATCGTGTCAAGGTCGCGCTCGAGAACCATCTTCCCGTTCGAGATGATGCCGATGTGGTCGCAGATCTCCTCCATGTCCTTAAGGTTGTGTGACGAGACGAGCACGGTCATGCCGCGGTCCGCCACGTCATCGATCAAAAACTTCCAGACGAGCTTCCGCACGATCGGGTCGAGCCCGTCGAGCGGCTCATCGAGCAGCAGATAGTCCGGCATAGTTGACATCACGAGCGAGAACATCGCCTGCTTCTTCATGCCCTTGGAGAAAGAGCTCACGCGTTTGTGCTCGTCGAGCTTCATGATCCTCGTCATCTCGTGGAAACGCTCTTCATTCCAGCGCGGGTAGGCGGACCTGTACATCCTGCTCATGTCTTTCAGCGTGTATCCGGAAGGGAAGTAAAGCTCGTCGTGGATCACGCCGATCCTTGATTTCAGCGCCTCATTTTCCCAGATATCTTCATCATCGTATTTTATCGTGCCCTTGTCCTGGCGCCATACGCCGGCAAGGTGCTTGATTATGGTCGTCTTGCCTGCGCCGTTCGTCCCGACAAGACCGTACACAGAACCGTCAGGTACGTTCATGTTCAGGCCATCCAGAGCAAGGCAGCCATCGAATTTCTTCGAAAGGTCATCTATGCGTATCATATCGTCTTGTCTCCTTTCTTCTCTAATCTGCTTTCAGGCCTGCAGCGGCCTCAATAACAGTTCCCTGTATTATGCTCGCCGCATCATCTGCTGAAAATCCGAGCAGCATAAGCCCCCGGAAAGCTTCGCGGACCTTATTCTTCATTTCATCCACCATCGCCGGGTCGCGCCTTCTGTCAGCCTTGCCGCTCACAAAAGACCCTTTGCCGGACACGGTGTAGATATAACCCTCGCGCTCGAGCTCCCTGTACGCTTTCTGCACAGTGTTCGGGTTCAGCGTCAGCTGTTCCGAAAGCTCGCGCACCGACGGTATCTTCTCATTCTCATGCCATACATCCGTCACGATCATCTCCTTGATGTTGTCCATGATCTGGATGTAAATGGCACTGTGATTCTTTTCATCGAGTCGGAACACGATCAAAGCCTCCTTTCTCTTTGTCTGTACCAAGTGTACTATATGTCATAGTACGCTGTCAAGGGCTTTTTTGTGACATGAAAAAGCAGCTGCAGGATCAATGCAGCCGCTTTTCACTGAAAGGGAAAAAGTCAGAAATGTTAAGATAATTTCGTTGTTATTGCTGCCGGGCGCAGCGCCCGGCTGGCGGTGTTGCTTCAGAAACCTCTGGTTTTGCTATGCTTCGGCCTCGGCAGCCGCAGCTTTGCTATGCCTCGCTGCTGTCTTCGCTTTCGCCGGAATCTTCGGTCTTTTCTTTGTCTTTGTCTTCGTCTTTTTCGACTTTATGGCCCTTGATATCGACTTTGCCGCCGTTGTTCCTTGAGATCCAGCCGATCCAGCTTCTGCCGCGGTTGAGCTCGTACTCTGTCTCGGTGACTTCCACGTTATAGTCCTTAACCTTATCCGGGTCTTTACCTTCTGCCTCTGCAGCAGCCCTGTCAGCAGCGATCTCGTCCTCTGTCTTAGGGATCTTCGTTTTCTTTTCCTTATAAAGGATCAGCTTCTGGCCATCTCTTCTCCATTTGATCTTGGTCCATGTACCGTTGCTGATAACATACCCCTTGCCGCCCTTCATCAGGTAGTCGCAGTATGTTACGCCGTGTCCGAGATAGATGGCGTTCGTAACGTACCTGGTCTTGTCTGTAAGGATGATCAGGTTGTCGCGGGTCGTATTGTTGCGGAAGCTGTCCGTCTTGTATACGTTCTTTTCCTTGTCGTATACCCAGTGGGTGTTTCCGGACCTGTTCGAGAATGTGACGGTCACCTCGTCGGCTGTCTTCTTTCCGACCGGGCCGTTCTCCTCGCGCCACTTGAGCTTGGTGCGCTCTTTCGGCTCAGTCCTGAAGTCAGCTTCCTCAAGAGCCGCAGGGACGTTTTCGCCGTGGACTCTTCCTGTGTGCTCCTGTGACTGTCCCAGGCTGTAGTCGCGGAAATAAAGATTCGACTCATTGGCAAAATGCATCTGGTCGATATGGTCTGTGTTATAACGCCTGAATACTGTATTCGCGCCGATGTAGCCTCCTTCTGTGTGGCTCATTCCCCAGTGGATGAAGTATGAGTCGAACATCGCGGCGAACCTGATGAAAGGAGGACGTGCTGACCTCATAGGCCCGATCGTCTCAGGAAGCTTGTTGTAGTCAGCAAACATCCAGAACATCCTGGAGATGCCGCCTTCGACCTCGCCTTCCACGATGATGTCAGGCGGATACTTTTCGTCGTCCATTCCGACCTGCGGCCTCGCCGGCTGTGCGTTCTCCACAACGAATCCGACGACCCTCTGGTGTGTTGTTTCTTCATCAAAATCAAAAGAGCCCGTGAGCGGATTGACTATCGGCTCAGGTTCAGGCTCTTCAACTACTTCTTCTTCCGCCGGGGCTTCCGTCTGCTCCTTCTTCTTGTCGTCCTTGAACTGAGTCATAGCAACACACCCGGCTGCTACGGCGATGATAAGGAGTATAACTATCCCGACAGCTAATTTCTTTGTTGTCATAATGCTCTAACCCCCATGAAATATATCGACAGTCCATGGGATGCTGCGTCCCCTTTTGCAGCGATCTCATCAAAACCATCAAAATCAATCAATACCCACTAGAATATTAACATATTTTCATGAATCTTCAAGACAATCGGCTTTACTAAATCCTTAATTTGTATTAAAATATGCTTAGTAATTATAGTAGGAGAAGTATGTAATGGTCACATATCATCAGGTAACTGAAGATGATTTTGATCAGCTGGCGCTGCTCATCTCTAATCAGTGGGCAACACCTGAGATCAGGAACAACCCGGTCGCGATGAAGCACAGCGGGCTTTTGTCTCTGTACTATTTTATGGTGCACCATACATTCACCTGCGTGGCGGAAGATAACGGGAAAGATGTCGGGCTTCTGATCTGCACCAACATAGAGAACAGGCCGCTCGACATGAAATACGTCAGGCTTCTGATCAATGAGATCGCTTTCATGATCTGCAACCCTGAGACACGTGACGACGGGCTTGCCTGGGGAGAGTACACACAGCTTGCACAGCAGCTTGAAGACAGCTGCGTGCACGGCATCAACGCGGAGCTTGAGCTCTTCGTGCTTGCTCCGGAGTACCAGGGGCAGGGCATCGGAAAGCGTATGTTCAGAAGCATGGTGAAATTCTATAAGCTGACAGGCACCAGGAACTTCTTCCTTCACACAGACACCGCATGCAACTATCCATTCTATGACAGGATGGGCATGAAGAAGATCGGCGAGCTGAAGTCAAACATCAGGAGCGCCAACATAGATGGAATAGACATGTTCATCTATGCGGCCGATGTAGACGATATAAAATAAAAAGAACAGTTTTTCCGGCAGAGTCCGGTTAAGTGAGTGCCGGCCGGGAGCCGGCATTTTTTAGAAAGGTGGTTTGCTATGTTTGATGACTACATGGACAGGTACAAAGAATGGTTCACCAGCGGATATGTAGAGGAAGACAATATCCTGCAGGAGCTGGAAGATATCAGGGGTAATGAGGCGGAGATAAAGGACCGCTTCTGTGAGACGCTCGATTTCGGGACTGCGGGCCTCCGCGGCATCATGAAGGCGGGCCTGAACGGTATGAATGTATACACGGTGAGGCTGGCGACCCAGGCGCTTGCAGATGTCATCAACAGCTGCGGAGAGGATCAGGGCGCAGGCGTATGCATCGCGTTCGACTCAAGAATAAACAGTAAGGTCTTTGCCCGTGAAGCGGCTATGGTGCTTGCGGCGAACGGGATCCATGTCAACATCTGGGATGACTTAAGGCCGACTCCGGAGCTGTCTTACGCGATCAGGGAGACAGGATCGATCGCCGGCATAAACATCACAGCGAGCCACAACCCTAAAGAATACAACGGATATAAGGTATACTGGTCGGACGGTGCGCAGCTTACGCCGGAGAAGGCCGCGAAGATCAAAGAGAGAATGGATTCGATCCATATCTTTAACGACGTCAAGATGCTTAATTACAGCCAGGCATGCAGAGGCGGATTCATAACAGCGCTTGGAGAAGAGATCGATAAGAAATACATCGATGAAGTCACAGGCGTATCACTCGGCAAGAAGTATGTTGATGAAGTCCAGGATGATGTGACGATCGTCTATACACCGCTTCACGGCGCTGACTACAAGATGGTGCCGCAGGTCTTAAGAGAGCTTGGCTTCACACATGTGATCACTGTTCCTGAGCAGATGGAGATCGACGGTACATTCCCGACAGTCAAGTTGCCGAACCCTGGCGAGCGTCCTGCTCTTGACCTTGCGCTCGAGCTTGCTGAAGAGGAAGATGCAGACCTCATCATAGGTACAGACCCTGATGGCGACCGCATGGGCATGATGGCAAGAGATAAAGACGGCAACTATGTGTTCCTCAACGGAAACCAGATCGCCTGCCTGATGATCGACTATATCATCGGTGCAAAGAAGGACAACGGAACACTTGCGCCGAACAGCGCGGTCGTAAGGAGCCTCGTTTCAAGCCCGCTCGCAGACAGGATCTGCGAAGCTTCGGGAGTCACGGTATTCGAGGTGCCGACCGGATTCAAGTATATAGGCGAGAAGATGGAGCAGTGGCTTGCTTCCGGCGAATACACATTTCTGTTCGGATTCGAGGAGAGCAACGGCTTCCTCACAGGCATGTATGCACGTGACAAGGACGGCGTCGTGGCGAGCATGCTCGCTGCCGAGATGGCATGCTTCTATAAGTCAAAGGGCATGACCATAATCGATGCGCTGAACGATATCTACGAGAAATTCGGTTACTATAAAGAGAAGACGATCTCAGTAGACTACAAGAACCTCCACGAGGCAGAGCCTGTTATCGCGAGACTCCGCGAAGATCCGCCGAAGGAGATCCTCTTCAAGGTGGAGAGCGTCAAGGACTTCCTGCCGGAAGAGAAAGTGAACGTGCTGAAGTACAACCTCGAAGGCGGAAACACTCTCGTAGTAAGGCCGTCCGGGACCGAGCCTAAGATCAAAGTCTACGCCCTCGTAAAGGCAGACAGCGATGAAGCCGCTGCAGAACTTGCAGAAAAGCTGGCAGCTGCCGGAAAGGCCCTGCTGTAAGGGAACCAGCCTGACAAGGTAATAAAAGGAGAAAAAGAATGAGCATTAAAGTTGAGACTGCGAATATAAACATAAATGATGAGTATCTGAAGGCGGAGCGTGAAAGGGCAGTTCATTCGTTTGAGGACCTCAAGTCGCGCGAGATACATATGACAGGCTGGGAACATCTTCCTGATGAGATCACGGACGAGAAGATCGACGCGCTGAACGCTGCTGCTGACAGAATAAAGGATCAAAGCAAATACCTCGTAGTAATCGGCATCGGTGGTTCGTTCCTGGGCGCGTGCTCTGTTATCGACATGCTGGGTAAGGGCCGCGGAGTAAAGGTGCTTTTCGCGGGACACGGGTTCGACCCGGTCGAGCTTAACGCGACTCTTAAGGAGGCTGAGAAAGGCGACTATTCATGCTGCGTGATAAGTAAATCCGGCGGCACGGCCGAGATCATCTCGACGTTCGGCATCGTTCGTGAGCGCATGCTCAACCGCTACAGCCGCAAGGAAGTCGCGAAGAGGACGTACGTTATCACGGGCGCGGACGGCTATCTCTCAGATCTCGCGAAGGAGGAAGGCATGGTCACGTTCGGCATCCCTGACGATATCGGCGGGAGATATTCTGTGTTCACAGACGGAGGTCTCCTTCCGATCGCAGCAGCCGGTATCGACATCAAAGCCTTAGTCGGCGGCGCACGAAAAGCAAAGGCAGAAGATTTTGATGATGAAGAAAGCTTCGACTACGCCATTATGAGACAGCTCCTCTCGGAAGGGACAGCATCCCAGGACGGAATCGAGAAATCCGTCGAGATATATGAATTCTACGACCGCAGGCTCGTGATGTTCGGAGAGTGGCTCAAGCAGCTCTTCGGAGAGAGCGAGGGCAAGGAAGGAAAGGGCATCATCCCGATGTCGCTCCTCTTCAGCCGTGACCTGCATTCGATGGGGCAGTTCCTGCAGCAGGGAAGCCCGTATTTCTACGAGACGATGGTGAGGCAGGAAGAGGAGCCGGAAGTAGATTTCACAGTTCCGGACTTTGTTCCTAAGCCATTTGCCGGGATGAAGCTCTCGAAGATCGAGCGCAGCATGGAGAAGGGCGTAACGGTCGCGCACGTTAACGCCGGCACGCCGGTCATCACCATATACTTCAGGAAGCTCGACGAGGATTCTGTCGGCGAGATGATGTACTGGTTCGAGATGCAGTGCGCCGTTTCGGTCCTGCTCCTCGGAGTTGACCCGTTCAACCAGCCGGGCGTGGAGGCATATAAGAGCGAGATGAGAAAAGCGCTGTAGAACAGCAGAAAGGAATAGAAAATGATAATCGCAATGGCATGTGACCACGCGGGATATCCGCTGAAGATCACGATCAAGGAGCATCTTAAATCAAGAGGGATCGACGTAGTCGACCTTGGAACTGACTCGGAGGATCCTGTGGATTATCCGGTCTATGGAAAGAAGCTGGGCGAGTACGTCGCGGCGAAGAAAGCGGACCAGGGCATAGCGGTCTGCGGTACGGGGATCGGAATCTCCATGGCCTGCAACAAAGTCCACGGCATCAGATGCGCGCTCTGCACATCGGTCGAGATGGGGCAGAAAGCAAGGCAGCATAACAATGCAAACATCCTTGCGCTCGGCGGAAGGACGACTGATCCGGATCTTGCCATCAAGATCGTAGACGCATGGCTTAGTGAGAAATTCCTCGGACAGCATCACACAAGGCGTATCGAGATGCTGGACGAGATGTAGATATTTTCAGCTGATATAAGGGAAAACAGAAATTTAAGGAGGATAACATGAGCAAGGTATATGTTTTTGATCATCCGCTGATCCAGCATAAAGTAACGATGATGCGTGACAAGAACACCACGACAAGAGATTTCCGCCAGCTGGCGCAGGAAGTAGTGACACTTATGACATTCGAAGCGACAAGAGACCTTCCGCTTAAGGACGTGGAGATCGAGACGCCTATCTGCAAGGGCAAGTTCAAGATGCTCGCAGGCGAGGACATCGCGATCGTTCCTATCCTCCGCGCGGGGCTCGGGTTTCTGGACGGATTCATGTCGCTGGTCCCGAACGCAAAAGTGGGATTCGTCGGGCTTTACAGAGATCCTAAGACACATAAGCCTGTGGATTATTACTGCAAGCTCCCTGACGACATCAGCAAGCGTAAGGTGTTCGTAGTAGACCCGATGCTCGCTACAGGCGGAAGCGGCGCAGATGCAGTCCAGCTCATCAAGGACAAGGGCGCCAAGGACATCAGCTTCATGTGCCTTATCGCGGCTCCGGAAGGTATCGCAAAGATGCAGGAAGCACATCCTGATGTGGATATCTATATTGCGGCAGAGGACGACCACCTTAACGAGAACGCGTACATCGTGCCGGGGCTCGGAGACGCAGGAGACAGACTATACGGAACAAAATAAATAATTTGGAGGAATAGATGAAGAGCCTTATACCTGATAGTGTAAGCAAATATGATAATGTATATGACGTGCTGAAGGAGCGCGGATTCATAGAGCAGGTCACAGATGAAGAAGCAGTAAGGAAGCTTCTCACGGAGAACAAGATCCGCTTCTACATCGGATTCGACCCGACGGCGGACTGTCTTCACGTGGGGCACTTCATGCAGATCATCATCATGATGTACATGCTGAAGTACGGACATACGCCGGTGGCTTTGCTCGGTGGCGGGACCGGGATGGTCGGCGACCCGTCAGGCAGGACCGACATGAGGCAGATGATGGACGTTAAGACCATCGACGAAAACTGCGAGAAGTTCAAGAAGCTGTTCGACCGCTTCCTTGAGTTCGACGACGGATGGAAATACGAAGGGAATAACGGCGTGTACCAGCCGGGCCATCAGAACAGAGATCCCGAGCCGGGGAAGGCCATCAGCGTGAACAACGCCGAATGGCTGAGACCGCTCAATTACATCGAGTTCGTGAGGGAGGTCGGAAGGCACTTCAACGTCAACACCATGCTGAGGTCTGAAGCGTTCAAGCAGCGTATGGCGAGGGAAGGCGGCCTGTCGTTCCTGGAGTTCAACTATATGCTCATGCAGGCATATGACTTCATGGTGCTTTCCCGTGATATAGGCGTGAAGATGGAGTTCGGCGGTAACGACCAGTGGTCCAACATAATCGCCGGAGTCGACCTGAACAGGAAGATGCTCGACAAGGAAGTATACGGCATGACGTTCTCGCTACTCACGAACAGCGAGGGAAAGAAGATGGGAAAGACCGCGAAGGGCGCGCTGTGGCTCTCAGCCGACAGATGCTCTCCGTTCGAGTTCTTCCAGTACTGGCGCAACGTGGACGACGCCGATGTGAACAAATGCCTCCGCATGCTGACGTTCCTTCCGATGGAGGAGGTCAACAGGCTGTCATCGCTCGAGGGAGCTGAGCTGAACAAAGCCAAGGAAGTCCTCGCGTACGAGGTGACGAAGCTCGTCCATGGCGAAGAAGAAGCTAAGAAAGCCCTTGAGGGCGCGCGTGCAGCATTTGGCGGCGGCGCGCAGGACGCGAGCAATATACCGCCGGTCGAGATGGACCGCAGTAAGTTTGCCGGAGACGGCATGGGTATCGTAGACCTCATCAGAGAGGCCGGACTCGTACCGAGCAACAGCGAAGGATTCCGCACGATCAAGCAGGGCGGCCTGACAGTAGCAGACGAGAAAGTCCAGGATACACACCGCATGATCACAGAAGCAGACTTCAAAGACGGCGAGCTCGTCATAAAGAAGGGCAAGAAGAAGTTCATCAAGGTAGTGTTGAAATAATTGTCTGATAGCAGCGTCATGTACGTTCTGCCATCGGACCGCTCCCGCTTAGTTGCTCGTGCAGCGGTAATTCGCGCTCATGCGTCGCAAAGCTCGCATTCGCTGAGTACCTGCCTCGCAAGAGTCCTCTGGCAGAAGTACATGACGCTGCCAGCGCAATCATTGTAAGCGCGTTGTCTGAAGAAGGTATAATATGAAAGCAGCTTCAGATACAATCATTAAATATGCGAAGATGATCTCGGAGCTCCCGTATTCGGCGGGCGATGCTCCGAGGATCATTTTCAGGCAGGACGGACGCTGTTATATGACGGCAAGGGGCGCTGTATTAACAGACCTTCAGCCGGAAGATATAGTGGACATCACCGACCATGACCAGTCGCAGCTTCCTGCTGCGGCTGCACTCATGAAATCGAAGAAGTTAAATGCGATGATCCTCTGCGAGCCGCCGTACACGGGAATATGCATCGATTCAAGACACGTGATCCCGGCAGTACTTGACGACATGGCGCAGATCGTCGGGCCTGAAGTAAACATCGTCGAGCCTGACGAAAAGCAGATATCTAAGGCACTTTCAAAATCAACTTCTGTCATGGTCGAGAACAGCTGCCTGATAGCAGGCGGCCGTAATCTGTACGAAGCTTATATTGCGATACAGATCATAGAAAAGTCGGCCGAGACGATCCTGAAAGCTCAGGTCATCGGCGGCGTGAGGCGCATCGATCCGAGGCTTGCCATCTTCATGCATTACAGATACCAGCATTCTTACAGCAAAGCTGAAAAAGAGCTCCACGATACAGAAGAGATGATGCCTGAAGGTGTCGACTTTTCAGAGGAGCAGTATGTGCCTGAAGGTACGGCAGTACAGGGTGAATTCACGGATGACGGCAGGATAAGCTATGAGATGCAGGATGTACCAGATGATGCAGCTGCAGAATGGAGCGAGCACGAGCTTGAGCTCCGCGAGCAGCTTGTAAGATATGGGAACATGCTCGTGAGCACGGGGCTTGTCCAGGGAACATGGGGCAATCTTTCCGTCATGCTCGACAGGGAAACGATGCTTTGTACTCCGTCCGGGCTCGATTACAGCAGGCTTGGACCAGAAGATATTGTCCGCGTGAATATCGTGTCGCTTAAATATGAGGGACTGCATAAGCCGACGTCAGAAAAGAGCATGCATGCAGGAATCTACAGGAAGTATCCTGACGCGAACGCTGTGATACATACTCACAGCAGGTACTGCTCGATCTTTGCGGCAGGAGAGATGCCGCTCCAGATCGAGTCTATAGAGAAGATGAGTGAGCTTGGCGAGATCATCGGGGTGAGCCGGTACGCTCTGGCAGGGACCGGCGGCATAACGAGAAACGCGGTCAAGGCAATAGGGGATAATCCGGGATGCATCTTATCGCACCACGGAATGATAGCAAAAGGGGCTGACCTGGAAGAAGCATTCAGGTATGTGCGCCTTATAGAGGAGGCGGCTGAAGAGTATATAAACCGGCGCCTCGAGAAATAAAGGGATATGGTACAGGGATCAGAGAAAACAATTGAATCAGAAGAGCTGCGCGGGGAAAGCGGTTTTTCGGACAGCAGCGCGGATAGCAGTGCTGTCCGCGGTCTTACTAATGCCGAAGTGGAAGAACGTAAATCGCGCGGTCTTATAAATGAAGAAGTGAGCTCGTCCACACGAACCATCAAGGAGATCGTGAAGGAGAACGTGTTCACTTATTTTAATCTCATTTTTGCAGTGCTTGCGGTCCTCCTTATCATCGTGGGCCAGTTCAAGGATCTAACATTCCTTCTCATCGTCGCGGCAAACACAGCGATCGGTATCGCCCAGGAGATACGCTCCAAGCAGATACTCGACAACCTCAAGTTCGAAAAGATGCCGAGGGTGACGGCGCTGCGAAACGGTACTGAAATAGAGTTACCGACAGAACAGCTCGTTCAGGATGATATAGTGGTGCTCGGCGCAGGTTCAGGGATACCGGCAGATGCCGTGATCGTATCCGGCAATGTCCAGGTGAACGAGGCACTCGTGACCGGAGAGTCAGACGAGATAAACAAAGGAGAGAGCGACGAGCTTCTTTCCGGCAGCTTTATCGTTTCCGGCGAATGCTATGCGAAGCTCACAAAAGTGGGAAAGGACTCTTACATATCAAAGCTCCAGGCTGAGGCAACGAAACAGGGGAAGAACGACAACAGGTCGCAGATGGTAAGGTCCCTCGACAGACTCGTAATGGTCATCGGGATCCTGATCATACCAATCGGAATAATTCTGTTCGTGCAGCAGTATTACATGATGGATAACGACCTGACTTCTAGCGTGACCAGCATGGTCGCCGCGGTGCTTGGTATGGTGCCGGAGGGCCTGTACATGCTCGCCAGCGTCGCCATGGTGGTGTCGGCCATGAGGCTCGCAAGCCAGGAGGTGCTCGTCCAGAACATGAGGAGCATCGAGACGCTTGCAAGAGTCGATGTACTCTGCGTCGACAAGACCGGGACCATCACTGAAAGCGACATGAAAGTCGACAGCATGCAGAGCATGATGCCGGAGAAATATGACGGACAGGTGACGACATATCTCGCCGACCTCGTGAAAGAGATGGACGCAGACAACGCAACCATGCAGGCGCTTAAGGAGTACTTTGAGGATTCAGGCTCAGACAGGCGCGCGATCCGCACCATTCCGTTCTCATCAAAGTACAAATACTGTGCGGCGATCTACGATGACGGGAACTACATACTCGGGGCGCCGGAGTTCGTGCTCGGCGAGAGCTACAAAAACTACGAGAACAAGCTCAACCTGATGAGCGAAAAGGGCTACCGTGTGCTCGCGTTCGCGGCGCTTGAAGAGGAGCCGACAGGTGAGCCGGTCACGTGCAGGGCGAAGATGCTTGCTGCGGTGTTCCTGACGAATCCGATCAGGAAGTCAGCTCCGGAGGTATTCAGGTATTTCGCGGAGAACGGCGTCGACATCAAAGTCATTTCGGGCGACAATCCGGCAACTGTCTCAAATATCGCGCAGGAAGCCGGCATCAAAGGCGCCGACAAATTCATAGACGCAAGAAAGCTTAAGACTCAGTCGGATATTGACGACGCAGTCATGGAATATAACGTGTTCGGGCGCGTCACGCCTGAGCAGAAGAAGATGTTCGTCGCGGGGCTCAAGTCACACGGAAAGACCGTTGGAATGACTGGAGACGGCGTGAATGACATACTTGCCCTCAAAGACGCCGACTGCTCGATCGCTATGGCATCCGGGTCAGAAGCGGCTTCAAACGTTGCGCAGCTGGTTCTGATGGATTCTGATTTCTCACGGATGCCGGCAGTGGTTTCAGAGGGCCGGCGCGTCGTGAACAACATCACCAAGTGCGCTACGCTTTACCTTACAAAGAACATCTTCTCGTTCCTGCTCGCGATATTCTCGATACTGAGCGTACTGCAGTACCCGCTCCAGCCGTCGCAGATAACGCTTATCAGCATGTTCACGATCGGGATCCCTTCGTTCGTTCTTTCGCTTGAGCCAAACCATAAGAAGATAAAGGGAAGCTTCCTCGGCAACGTATTCAAGATGGCGGCGCCGGCAGGGATCACAGTATTCCTGTCCGTGAGCGCGCTCGTAATATTCGGGCAGGTCATGAACATCCAGCAGAGCAGCCTGTCTACCGCATGTGCTGGACTCGTTGCGCTCGTTGAGTTCATGATACTTGCCAGAGTCGCGATGCCGATGACGAGGACGCATCTTATAATGATGGTAGTCATGATCGCCGGATTCTTCTATGCGATCATATTCCACAACACACTGTTCGGAATAAGCAGCATGACCTGGCAGA
Organism: uncultured Eubacterium sp.; assembly: GCA_964491055.1. GTDB lineage: Bacteria > Bacillota > Clostridia > Peptostreptococcales > Anaerovoracaceae > Aminicella. Next base: position 5,647 of record CAZBFD010000007.1, on the reverse strand, counting down.
CTATGCTCCTTCTCATAGTCTTCCTGATCGCGACCGCGGCGGTGTTCCGCTACTTCTATAAATTCACGACATTCATAGGAAAGCTCCTTACAGAAGAAGGACGAGCCGAGCTACGCAAGAAAAACGGCGGATCGCTGATACGGCTCCATATACCAAAAGAATAGGTGATAAAGGTAAAAAAATGCCGCATGCTCCTGAAAAGGACTGCCTCTTTCAGGAGCATGTATTTTTTTCTGTACATCTTAAGCATTTCTTAATAAATCCGGTTGTTTTCTGCTGGAGTATGGTATAATATGCTTAATCTTTGGATGATCTTTTATGATCAAGGAGCATACTTTTGGAACTATTCTATAGGATCGTAACGCTGCTGGGCGGACTTGCGATGTTCCTGTACGGAATGAGGCTTATGGGTGACGGACTTAAGTCGAGTTCCGGCGGAGCGATGAGAGCAGCGCTCGAGAAGATCACGGATAAGCCAATCAAGGCTTTCATTTTAGGCCTGTTTGTTACCTGCATGATACAGAGCTCGACAGCGACCATTGTTCTTACGGTGGGCCTTGTCGGAGCTGAGTTCATCACATTCCGGCAATCGATCGGGATCGTGCTCGGGGCTAATGTCGGTACTGCAATAACAGCGCAGATCATTAGGCTCATGGACGTCAATGCAAGCAGCGACAGCCTTCTTTATTTCTTCAAAGCAGACAATCTGGCGCCTCTGGCGCTGATCATCGGCATAGTCCTCATAATGTTCGTGAAGGGCTCACAGTACAAAGTCGCAGGGACTATCTGTATAGGTTTTGGTGTGTTGTTCTCCGGACTGATGAATATGAGCGCGGCTGTGTCGAGTATGGAGGATCAGCTGCAGGGGTTCATATTGAGATTCCAGGACAGCTACATCCTCGGCTTCTTCGCAGGTATCATTACAACGGGCATAATCCAGAGCTCGTCTGCTGTTATCGGTATCCTGCAGTCTATAGCGAGCTCGATGGGCGTAACGCTCTGTGGGATCGTGGCGGTAATCATCGGCGTCAACATCGGCGACTGCCTGACTACTTACCTCGTTTGCAGGATCGGGGCCAACACATCCCAGATCAGGACATGCATGGTGCATATCATATACAACATATTCGCTGCGATCCTGATCATCGTGGCTTTGATCGTGCTCCGGACTACAGGTATACTCAGCGACGACATCTGGTACATGAAGCTGAATTCGGGCGGAGTCGCTAACGTGCACGGACTGTTCCGTCTGGTACCTGCTGTGATAGCGGTACCATTCACCGGGGTCCTGGCGGCACTTGCGGAGAAGATAGTTCCGGACAAGCCGGAGGAAGAAGAAGAGGGCGACCCTGTACTCGAGGAGAACCTCCGCAAGCTTGATATGAGGCTGATCAGCAACCCGACGCTCGCATTAAATGAGTCAGAGATTTTGATCGGGAACATGTGCGACGTATCGATCCACAATTACACCGCCGCCATACAGCAGCTGTTTGAGTTTGACCCGAAGCGTGAAGCCAGGATCCAGAGACGTGAGGATCTGCTCGACAGGATGGCAGATGCCGTCAGCCAGTATGTAGTGGCAGTGTCGCCGCATATAACAAGAGAAGAGGACAAGAAGACACAGAACTTCCAGCTCAAGGCATGCGTGTGCTTCGAGAGGATCGGTGATCTTGCTATCAACATCATCGAGTGTCTCGCGGCTGTCAGGGAGGCCAACAAAGCCTTCTCGGGGAATGCGCTGAAGGAGATGGAGGTCGCCATGAATGCGGTAAGCGAGATCCTTGAGCTGACATCAGAGGCATACAACAACAATGATGTGAAGACCGCGAAAAAGATAGAGCCTCTTGAAGAGGTGATAGATGAAATGGTCGAGGAGCTCCAGCGGCGCCACATGATCCGCATGACTGAGAACCGCTGCGACGTATTCAACGGCACATATTTCCAGAACATACTGCTCAACCTGGAGCGTGTGTCAGACCAGTGCTCGGATCTTGCGGTATACCTGCTCGCAAGGAACGACGACTCGATCAGCGGACGCGAGCACCAGTACCTGCACGACCTGCACCATTCCAACAACACCAACTACAAGCAGGCGTTCAAGAGCTTCTACAAGAAGTACTTCGACCAGCTCAAGGATATACCGGAGATCTAGAGAAGGACTTGTCATAATGCAGCAACCGTGCCATTCGGGAATACCGGATGGCATTTTTTTGTGCGGCGTATCATGTCCACGGGATATCCACAGTAATCCGCCGAACGGAGAGGATTAAGTGCATCTATTTCATCCTGCGGGCTGTTTATCTTACTTATGTTACACAATAGAATTGTGTTGTCAGAAGGGACAGGGACTTTGAAGGATAAACAGGAAAGGAGGGAGATATGCATGAAAATGTAAGAAGGAGTGGAGTCACTTTCCTCTGGGCAGCATTCGCTGCGATAGTTATTATAGCGATCGTGCTTGCACAGTCCGGCGATAAGGGAAAGCTGGATGTCAGCACCTATATGAACGAGCTCAGGAACAGATCAGACCTCGTGACCCAGGAGCTAAGGACCAGCGGCGTCCTTGAAGGAGAGACAGAAGGGATCCCGTACATCACGCAGGATCAGTATATTGTAAAGTACACTGCGAACGTCTATGCGTCGACTGATGTTGACGATATAGAGATAGTGGAGGCAGAAGACAACATGACAGTCAGAGTGCCCCATGCCGTGATCCATTCAGTCGAGATACCGCCGGAGAATATCCGGTATTATGACAAAGGGTTCACGCTGATACGCTCTGACAAGAACGAAACGGTAAACGCCCAGAAAGCCATCAAAAAGGAGGTCTTAAGTGAGGCCGGCAGGGCAGGACTGCTTGAGGAAGCTGACAGGAACGCGGAGAGGATCGTGATAGATTCCATCGCTGCTGTTGACAGTGAAAAAAACGTAACAGTACAATTCAAGTAAAAACAAAAAGCCGCGGCGTAATAACAGAGCCGCAGCTGAAGCGGATCAAACAAAATAGCTGCAGCGTATAGACGTGCCGCAGCTGAAACAAAACAACTCTGCATAATGTTCACCACGCCGTGCCCAAAAGGGTGCGGCATTTTTATACGTGAAAACCCCGCATAAGGCGCATAGCCGTGTTCTTATACGGATTTAATGAACCTAAGGAACGCATCCTTGCCTTCCGGTGTCCTCTTGAATACGCCGGCGTGCTCGAGGACTCTGCTGAACACCAGGCCGGTCTCTTCCTGAACGATGGCCCAGGCGTCGTCCCTGTCGATGCTGCCGATTTTGATATCATATTTCTCACGGATCTCATCAGCCCAGTCAGCGTGCTTTTCGGTACGCGGGTCACTGCGTAAGTCTGTGCCTGCAGCAAGCCCCTCTGCGACGAGCGAAAGCTCATCCTTGAGGCGTCCCGGCAGCACCGCGAGCCCCATGACCTCTATCAGCCCGATGTTCTCCTTCTTTATATGATGGAGCTCTGCATGCGGGTGGAACAGGCCGAGTGGGTGCTCTTCCGTCGTAATGTTGTTCCTCATCACAAGGTCGAGCTCACATTTATCGCCGCGCATCCTTGCTATCGGTGTGATCGTGTTGTGCGGCTCGCCGTCAGTCTCGGCAAAGACGCTGGCATTTTCATCCGTGTATCCGCGCCAGGCGCAGAGTATCTTTACTGCCAGTTCTGTCAGCCGGTCAGGGTCATCCGAGTCGATCCTGATGACGGACATAGGCCACTTTACGATCCCTGCTTCCACATCATCAAAGCCTTCAAATTTCACTGGTGTTTCAACTGGGGCTTTTTCCATCGCGAAAACATATCTCCCGCCCTGGAAATGCTCATGGGCAAGTATAGATCCGCCAACTATCGGAAGATCTGCATTCGACCCGACGAAATAATGCGGAAACTGCTTGACGAATCCGAGCAGCTTCCGGAAGCAGCTTTCGTCGATCTTCATGGGAGCATGCTCGCTGCTAAGCACTATACAATGCTCATTGTAATATGTGTAAGGTGAGTACTGGAGGTACCATTCCTCGCCGTCAAGCGTAAGCGGAATGAGCCTTATATTCTGCCTTGCAGGGTGGTCCGCCCTGCCGGCGTATCCTTCATTTTCAGCGCAGAGCAGGCATCTCGGGTAATTGGATGCAGGAAGCTCCCTAGCGGCTGCGATCGCCTTCGGGTCCTTCTCCGGCTTGGACAGGTTGATCGTGATGTCCATCTGCCCGTATTCAGTGTCGGCTTTCCAGCGGATGTCACGCACCATACGGTCGCGCCTGATGTAATTCGTGTCCTGGCTGAACCTGTAATACCAGTCAGTCGCAGTCTCCGGGCTCTCATCATAGAGCTGGCTGAACCTGGCGATGACCTGCGACGGTCTCGGCGTGAGCCGTCCCATGATCTCAGTGTCGAGAAGGTCCCTGAATGTGACGGTGTTTTCGGTCAAAACCCCTCTGCTATACGCATCGTCCAGCAGGCAGTCTAGGATATCCTGAAGCGGGATCTCTTTGCCGTCAAATGCGTCTGCTTCAGCATTTTCAGCCGTACCCGCGTTAGTACTGTCAGCCGCAGCTGTATCAGCCGCCGGCAGCTGCAGCACGTCAAGAATCGTATTCAGCGCCCAGCGCCTTTCGGATTTTTCGATCAGGCCCTTGTTTTCCGCGTAGTCAAGAAGCTTTTCTAATGCAATGTTATTATTCATTATCACTCCGTAGCATTCTAACTTAATAATTGTATTATATCGATGGTGAGTCTACACTAGTACACCCGGCTTGGGCCGCTGCCTGCAGCCGCCTTTATAAATGTGCAGTCGTAGTCAAACGTATCGCGGTATTTCCGGCCGGCGATCCGCTCGTATTCATCGACAGACGAGTCTTTGATGATCGAGACGGTGCAGCCGCCGAATCCGCCGCCTGTCATGCGTGACCCCAGCACACCAGGGATCTCCCATGCCGTTTCAGCGAGGAGGTCGAGCTCCGGGCATGATACTTCGTAGTCGTCACGGAGCGATACGTGTGACGCGTTCATGAGCTTGCCGAACGCCGCGATATCGCCCGCCTCAAGCACTTTCACCGCTTCGCGGGTCCTCTGGTCCTCCGTTACAGCGTGGCGAGCCCGGCGCATCACGACCGGATCGGATATGCCGTCCTTAAAACGGTTAAAATCTTCTGCGCTCAGTGAACAGAGAGCTTTGACTTTTCTTTCGACGTGGCCGGCGGAGTCGCCGCTTTCAGATGGACCAGCCGTACTATCATGAGCTTTTATATACGAGTTTATCTCCGCTAGAGCCTGATTGCATTCACTTCTTCTGTCATTGTAAGCGGAATCGTTCAGCGAATGTGGCTTGTTCGTATTTGTTATGATGATCGAGCAGCCGTTGAGCGCGAGAGGTACATATTCGTATTCAAGCGTGTTTGTGTCCAGGAAGATCGCATGGCCTTTTTTCCCCATCGCGGACGCGAACTGGTCCATTATCCCGCAGTTCACGCCGACGTATTCGTTTTCAGCCTTCTGCCCGAGAAGAGCGATCTCATCGTTTGTAAGGCCGAGGCCGAACTGGTCGCTCAGCATATAGCCGACGGCTACTTCAAGCGACGCAGAAGAAGAAAGGCCTGCCCCCGCCGGAACGTCGCCGCCGATCATTATATCCATGCCGGTGAT
>CAZBFD010000006.1:0-23990 GCA_964491055.1 uncultured Eubacterium sp. | reverse complement strand
CTTGATGATGTAGTTGTCTTCACTGATGCCGAGCTTCTCGCATGCAGCCTTGGCTCCGTTGATGAAGTTAAGGTCGTATGTTGAGTTCTCATCATGCAGGCAGATGAAACCAACTTTGATCGAGCTTGTCTCCTCGCCGCCTTCTCCGCCGTTGTTACTGCTGCCTCCGCATCCCGCAAGAGCTGTCATGACGATCAACGCCATTACCAGAAGTAAAACCAGACTTTTCTTTTTCATTACTTTTTCCTACTCAGTAAAAACCAAATAATTCCTTTATCATCAGACGCTCCCGCGTCAATAATGAACTAGATCTGACAGAATTCCACGTGCTCGTCGTCCATGGCTGAGATACACGCAAGGCTCTCAACACGGATGCCCTCTGCGCGGATCGAATCGCCGCCGCCCTGGAATTTCTTCTCTATGGCGACCGCTGCTCCGACGACTTCAGCTCCTGCCTGTCTGCAGATATCGATAAGTCCGCGGAGAGCATTCCCCTCTGCGAGAAAATCATCGACCAGGAGCACACGGTCGTCTTTGCTGAGATATTCGCAGCCAACTACCACATTGCTGTCATTGTTATGTGTGAATGAATGGACTATCGAAGAATATACGTCCCCGCTCACATTTCTTGTCTTGCTCTTCTTTGCGAAAACGACGGGAACATCCATGACCATGCCGGCCGGGACTGCTATTGCGATCCCGCTTGCTTCTATCGTCAGGATCTTAGTCACTCCGCAGCCGTCGTAAAGCCTTGCGATCTCTTCACTGGTTTCACGGATGAATGCAGTGTCGATCTGCTGATTGAGGAAGCTGCCGACCTTCAGGATCCCTCCAGGCAGGACCTTTCCCTCTTTCAGGATCTTCTCTTCCATCTGCTGCATTACAGGTCTCCCCCTGCAGCTGCCTGCTCGTCATGCTCACGCTTCAGTGAGCACGCCCGCGAGCATGCGCTGCTCTTTCTGGAAAATAGAAAACTGCCTCAGAAGACACTTATCCACAGGCAGTTAAGTAAGCATCTAATAGTGACGGCTATAACGGCGCCGCCGTAGAAACTTCCGGGCCATTCATCCGGAAATATATCAGAAACTGTTCCAATATATATGAAATTATCTACACTATTGATGTTATATGAAAACGATGCTAAAGTCAATCCCAAACATTAAGATAATTAAAGAATTATTACCAAATCTTCTCAACAAATTGTGGTTTGCCGTCTCCCTTATATACAATATACAGTGTATGCCTGCTCCGGCGCTATATCCTGAGCTTATCCCCGCTCGTCCGGCTCAAAACTTCACTTTTAACACATCTTCCGCTGCTGGACCGATCTGAACTATACGGCGTAAATCGTATGCGTTATAATATTATTTAGTTTAATTATCTATACGTACCTGAACAGATCTATCAATGAATTCACAAACTATGAAAGATCTTCTTGAATTGACGGCATGGAGAATGGAAGCACCCACGATAGGGAGTGCATTCCATATCTTTGCTGTTCTTGCTGTGGCTCTTGTGGCGGTGATCGCGGCCGTGAAAGTCTCCAGAGTCAGAAGCGATGCAGTCAGGATCAGGATCCTGTTCGTTCTCGGATGTGTCATGCTGGCAAGTGAGGTCTATAAGCAGCTGTTCTACTATTACATAGTGAATGATGGTGTGTATGACTGGTGGTTCTTCCCGTTCCAGCTCTGTTCAGTACCGATGTATATGTGCATCCTGCTGCCGCTGTTCGATAAGCGCAGCATTATTTACAAGAGCATGCTCACATTCATGTGCTGTTTTACATTCGTAAGCGCAGCCGCCGCTCTGATCTGGCCAGAGGACATGCTGCGGCCTTATGTCACTCTCACATGGCACGGCCTGATATGGCACGGGATACTGCTGTTTATAAGTGTAATGATCGGGCTGTCAGGAATGGCTGACCTTACGCCCAAGGGGTTCTTCAGGGCGGTCTGCCTGTTCCTGATCCTGTGCGTTACTGCGATAGTGATCAACATGCTCGCCGAGCCTGCTGCAGCTGCTCACCCGCTTCCATCCGGCTTTACTTCATATCCTGATATGTTCTATCTGTCGCCATATCACGTGTCATTACAGCCTTTTGTCATGCAGATCGGCAGGGCGTTCGGAAGACCTGCCGCAATGGCTGCATATATCATTTCCATAATCATTCTTGCCTGGATCACATGCTGCATTTTCCGGCCTCTGGGCAAGTCCTCACCGAAGAAATAAAAAACGACAGCTTCCAGGCCTGAAAGCTGCCAGTTTTTTTGCTTTTAAACACGTCATGCGGTCTACCAGGAGCCGCCGCCTCCGCCGCCGCCTCCGCCGCCGCCGGAGAACGAACCGCCGCCGCTTCCCGAGCTGGAAGGCGATGACGTCATGCTGCTTGATGTAGTGGTCATCATATTGTTTATCGAGTTCATCATCATCATTGTATTGAATGTGTCCATCCTGTCGGACTCGAACCACTGCGGCGGCTCGACAGCGAGCTTGGAGAACTTCTCAGCGAAAACAGACGTAACGCCGAGTGCGAAAGCAAACGCAAGAGTCTTGTAGAAGAAGTCGTGATCTTCTTCGGCGAGCGCCTCCAGCCTGTCTTTCTCCGCAGTCTTGAGGAAATTCTTGTAACCCCTGATCTTACCGAGCACATTGGCGTAGTAGTCTGATTTACGCTCGCAAAGTGCCGCGACGACATATACCACGAATATCATCGCCATACCTATCAGATATGGTATCCGCTGGCCTGCGATGCAGATATCAAATATGCATGCAAGGCCGAAGCCTCCAAACACTAAGCTCGCGCATGATATGATCGTAAGAACGCCCATGAAGCCGTGGCTTACGCTGTTTATCCTGGCTGCGATACCGTAAAATCCTCCGATCGGAAGAATAACACAGACTACTATAATGATCAGGCTCCAGATCCAGTCTCCGTCTGTTATGAGCGGAGATCCGTTCGCGATCTTGGACGCAGCGACAAGCGCGATCATGCCGATGAATCCCGCGAGCCTGAGCCAGCTGGCAATGCTGCCGGCTTTGGAATCCATGAGCTTGTTTTCGTATTTCTTCTGGATCTTCTTTTTGATCACTTCGACTGTTTTGTAAAAGCTGTTCGTAAGCTCGTCTGTGGATACGCTTGTGCGGCCGCCCTTGAACAGTCCGTTCATGAAATCGCGCTCACCGATCACGCTACCATCGTATTCCTTCAGCTTCACGATCTCGTAGTCAGTCTTTTCTCTTTTGAACACCTTGCCCTTGGTCTCATGTGTCTCGATGATTTTGACGTAGCCTTTGTCTGCCAGTGAAAGCAGGATGCTGACAACATGGTCTCCTGTGACTGTTCCGGTACTTAAGTACCCGACTTCAGGTGCACTGAGATCTTCTGGCGGATAGAATTCGACAGGTTCGATCACAGGCGGGTCCACTCCGTATTTACGCCACAGCGCGATGCCGGCAGCAGCGAGCACGAAGAGCAGTCCTATGATCACGTAGAACGGGATAAGGGTCGCCTTCGCCTGCCTTGTGAAATAACCGTCCGGAAGCACCGCGCGGATCGTAAGCCCGCCCATGACATTCTCCGTTGTCTCACCATATACGACAGTGTTTCCTTCAGTCTCGAACGGTATCATCTCGTCCAGGCCGTTTTTGATCCCGACCTTTTCCATGTCGATGTCCTTCGGGAACGTCACACGGAACGTGACGTGGTCGATCGACTGCGCCTCCCAGGATGTACCGACCAGATTATGATAGACCTCATCACCCTTATTAAAATGGTCGCCTCCTGTATCATATAAATACTCGAGCTCGTAAGTCGTATTTGTGTCCGCGTATTTATCCGGGTCGCCGATCTTGTAATACGCCAGGCCGTTATTGCTCTGGTTCTTATACGGCTGCCCCGACAGAAGCTCAAAGCTCCGTACCTTCGCATAATACGTCGATTTCTGTCCGTCGCGGTAAAGCTCCGTCTTGAGCGGCACAGTGTAATAGATCCCGTGACTCGGCGCCGTGAACTCGACCTGGATCGTCTCATGGATGAGATAAGTGTCATCCTCATTCACAGTCATGTCGATGTCATAGTCCGTGATCCTGAAGTTTCCGGCCGCGTGTGAATCAACACACCCAAGCGCGAGCACCGCGGCAGCAATGATCATCACGATCAAAGCCATGACTGCAAATTTCGATAATTGTTTTCTAATCATTAGCATCACCTTCCTGAATTCAGCGATGAATAATAATGAAGCAGCGGCATGTATTATTTCAGATTCACCGGCTTCAACACCGCGCACGTCCTCGACGGAAGATACATACGGAGGTTGTTTCCTTCCATTCCCGGCGTGTATGCGCTGAGCGGCTCGTGGGCCATACGCCCGAATCCGCCGTAGCACCAGTCGTCGCTCGTGAAGAGCACTTCGTAGTCGCAAGGCTGGCTTACAGGAATCGTGTAGTCAGTAAAGCTTCTGTCCGGCGAGAAGTTGAATACGAACAGGAGCCCTCCGCGCTCGTAAGCTATGACTTTGTCGTCATTATGCATCCACTTGAGATACGGCCATTCCTGGTCAAAGATCTTATAGTATGAAGCTGTGTGGATCATATCCTTGTCGAACTTATAAAGCCATTCGTACTTGAGGCGCGGGTCTGTCATGAGGTTCCACTGCCTCTTGCAGTACTTGAAACTGTTATTGTTCCCTTCGCGCGGGAAGTCGATCCACTCCGGATGACCGAACTCGTTCCCCATGAACGCAAGATACCCTGTGCCACCTGCAGACATCGTGATCAGCCTTATCATCTTGTGCAGGGCCATTGCGCGGTCGATTATGTCGGAATGTGTGTACTTCTCCATCTGGTCGTACATCGCAGCGTCCGCCAGACGGAACATTATCGTCTTGTCTCCTACGAGCGCCTGATCGTGGCTCTCGGCGTATGCTATCGTCCCGGCGTTCCTGAACGTGAGCTCATGCCAGATCGCGTCGAGGTTCCAGTACTCGTCCGGGCATTCTTTTATCAGCTTGATCCACATATCCGGAAGTCCCATTCCGAGGCGGTAATCAAAACCTATACCGCCGTCCTGGATCGGCTCGCACATTCCCGGCATTCCGCTCATGTCCTCAGCTATCGTCAGGCTGTCCGGCTTTGTCTGGCGGATGACTTCATTTGCGAGCTGGAGATATGTCACAGCTTCAACATCAGTGTTCATCGTGAAGTATTTATCGAGATTATCAAAAGCCACACCGAGGCCGTGGTCGTGATAGAGCATGCTCGTTACGCCGTCGAACCTGAATCCGTCGAAATGATACACTTCGATCCAGAATCTCAGGTTGCTGAGCAGGAACCTTATCACTTCATTCTTGTTATAGTCGAAGAGCTTGGTCCCCCATGCAGGATGGTCGCCCTCTCCCCCATGGTGGAAGAATTGATAGTCTGTTCCGTCGAAGAGGTTTATTCCTTCAAGCGTGTTGCCCACCGCGTGCGAATGGACAACGTCCAGGAGAACGCGGATCCCCATCGAATGGGCTTTGTTCACTAAGTACTTGAGGTCGTCCGGATAGCCGAACCTGCTGGAGGCGGCGTAGAAGCTGCTCACCTGATAGCCGAATGAGCCGTAATATGGATGCTCCATGACCGCCATGAGCTGGACGGTGTTATAGCCGGCATCCTGGACATGCGGGAGGACATTGTCAGCGAACTCACGGTAAGTAGCTATCTTTTCCTCCTGACTTGACATACCGACATGAGCCTCATAGATGAACGGCTTTTCGTCCATATGGAAGCCCTGGTCAGTCCACTCGTAGTCTTCATCATCCCATACTTCGCAGCACCAGCTCTGCGTCACCCAGTCCTGCGTTACGCGGCGCGCGAACAGAGGGACATGCTGTGTGAGGTTCCCGCCGTTATCCACGATCGTGAGTACCCTGCTCCCCTGGTGGATAGTATCTCCCGGAAGGAAGACCTCCCAGTCGCCATTATCCTTCTTCTCAAGCGGAGTCTCTGTCCAGGCCCAGTTGTTGAAATCGCCGGTCAGATACAGCTGATCCGCTGCCGGAGCCCACTCGCGGTAGACCCAGCCGTCCTTCACCTTGTGAAAACCGTAATAGAGATGAGCGTCGGAACAGTCATACAGTTTTACTCCGCCGCGTTTAGGCAGTTTGCCGCGCTGTTTCAGCAGTTCTTTCTTTTTCTCGTCATACCTCTTCATCCTCAGGTCGATGTCGTTCTCATACGGCTTGATCTCCGGATGCGTCTTTAAGATTCTGTACGCCTTACTTTTCATTCTTTCCCTCCTGCTTATGAGTCTCATTTTTATCTGAATACATGCGTTTATCTGCTTCATCCATGAGACATTTCATATTTGTCTCACTGATATTACGTGTATATGCGTATCCCATCGAGATGCTGATCCTGTGTGCTTTCTCCTCTTTCCTGAACTGACGGATCTTTTCCTTCATTGAATCCTCTGTGCAGTTCGTCACTACTGCGATGAATTCATCACCGCCCATACGGAAACAGTTCCCTCCGTCCCTGTCAGCAAACGCGGTGGCAATACTTTCTGCAGCGTCGCGTATCAGCCTGTCGCCCGCACGGTGGCCATATTCATCATTCGTTTTCTTCAGGTAATCGATATCGAAAATAAATACTGCAACAGGATAGTTTCCATCTTCTACCTCAAGCTTATACTGCTCATACCTGTAGCGATTTGGAAGATTAGTGAGCTGGTCTTTTTCTGCAGCTGTCCTCAATATCTCATCCAGGGCGTCACGCCTCCTTGAAGCACTGTTATATGCTGCCGCAACGAGGCGGACTTCGCGTGAGCCCTTTTTCTCGTCAAGTTTCTCATTTATCGGGATAAGTTCTGCAAATCGTACGAGCGGCTTTATTATCTGCGTATAGATCGCAGCAAATGTTATTATTAGGATAGTTATGATAGTCAGGGTCATCATCCACATCATGGTTCTGTACATTGCGACCTGCCGGCCTGATTCCGCCGCTTTAGCCCCTGTATATTCCTGGATCTTGTTTACACAAAGGTTCACTTTCTCGGAAACATTCTGCTTGTTTTCCGCATACTCAGATCCAAGCAGCAGCGCTCTCGCCGCCGCTGTCTTTTCCTCGTCAGACATTTTCTTCTCTTCTGCTGTGAGCTCATACACAGGTATGAAATTATAAGGATCGGTATCTGGTATCGGATAAATTGTGCGCAGGAGCGTTATCGCATGTATCTGGCTGTCCACGAGATATTCTGCACTCCCTGCAGCGTCTTCCATGGTCTCCATTATGTCATCTGTTACGTTGAACCCGCGGAACTGTTCAACGATATCTTTCCCTCTTCTCGGATTTTTAAGTTCTTCCGCATATGCAGTCAGCGGGAAGACATTCACCGCACCATTCTCTGTCACAGGCATGACCACAAAGTTTACAGAAGTATCGCAAAGAAGCGATGACCCTGCAAGAAGCGACGTTGCGGTCTCCCTGTATTTACCCGATTCCTGGTTTACCCGTGAAAGACTGGACGTGGACTGGTTGATCGAGAACAACAATATGATTATCAGTATATGCAGGATCAGCATCAGTACCGCTATCGGCATTATCAGCGCATTAGCGGGCACTCCGCCTGTCTTTTTCGGATCAAATGTCTCGTCCATTCATGCCTCCTTATTGTTTATTGCCTTTACGACCTGGACAGTCTGCTTTTCCAACTGTCTATTCCTTATTTACAGATCTGTCCTTTTTTCCATTATCTCCTCAGGGATGTGTTTCATGATCAGCTTCTCCAGCCTGACGTAGTCTACCGGCTTAGGCACGAAGCCTGTGAATCCCCTTGAGATATAATACTCTTCATTGTAAGTCCCGTTCGCCGTGAGGGCGTAAACCGGAAGGTCAGGATAACGCTCCCTGATCTTTGCCACTGTCTCGAATCCGTCCATTCCAGGCATGATGATATCGAGAAGCACTACGCTGAAGTTTCCGAACTTGATCTTTTCCAGGCAGTCCTCTCCGCTCACCGCGGTCGTTATGAACATTCTGGTCGCCTTAAGAAGGCCCTTCATCATGCTCAAATTCATCGGATTGTCGTCCACGATCAAAATCTCTGCATCAGGGGCAACGAACTGAGGCACATACGGCCCCTGCTCTTCGCCTTCGCCATGCTCATCAAAATCTCCGATCTCCGCCGGATCTGCAATCTTCTGCTCGACCGTGAATATGAACTCTGATCCTTCACCGTAGACGCTCTCGCACCAGAGCTTTCCTCCCATGAGCTCGGCGAATCTCCTGGATATATCGAGCCCGAGGCCTGTCCCCTTGATGCTCACATTTTTCTCTTCCTCGAGGCGTTCATAAGCTGTGAATATCTTTTCCAGGTCTTCTTCCTTTATACCTGCTCCTGTATCTTTTACGGAGAACCTGATCCTGCAGATCTCATCCGTCTTTTCTTCTACTGCAGCCTTGAGCGTAAGCCCGCCTTCGTCTGTATACTTGACCGCATTGGACAGAAGGTTGAGCACGACTTCCCTTATCTTCCCGGAATCTCCGATGAGCTTCGAAGGAAGCGTCTTATCGATGTCGACATCGAACGTGAGGTCCTTCTCCATACTTCTTACCCTGATCATGGATATCATAGACCTCAGCATCGTCTGGATGTCATACTCCTGCTCGACAAGTGTCATCTTTCCTGACTCGATCCGCGACATGTCGAGGAGCTCATTTATCAGCCCGAGCAAAGCCCCCGACGCGTTCCTGATGTCTCCTGCGTAACTCTTTATCGCAGAGAAATACTGCTTCGGAACGCCTGTCGCATCTTCTCTTAATATCATCTCGTCCATTCCGGCGATGGTGTTTATCGGTGTGCAGATCTCGTGGGACATGTTCGCGAGGAAGCTCGTCTTGGCTTTGCTCGCTCTCTCCGCCTCTTCCTTGGCTTCCTGAAGCTCGATGTACTGCTTCCTGATGACTGTTCCGGAAAGCACCCGCCATACGATGAATCCGGCGATGAGTGCAATAAGCCCGATCAGGAGGATCCTCACCGCAGGCATTTCTGTCAGCTTCGGCTGCTTCACGATGCTGAAGTCATCTTCCTGGGTCGTGTTCTCACCGCCGGTATCCAGCAAGTCTATGTGCAGAGTGTGGTCTCCGTAGCTCAGCCCTGTGAACTCAAGGTCAGTAAGGTCGCTGAGATAAGCTGTTATACCTTCGTCGCCGCTTCCCTCAAGGAACACATGGACCATCGGGTTGGACATCGTATAGTCAAGGACCGCGGGACTTATCTTTATACGGCCGCTCTCGGCAGGTATCGTATACGTCCCCTCGGCGTCAGGCACGATCTCTGTATCCCCGACAGTGACCTCACGCACACCTGTCTTGATATGCACAGTATCACTTGTGAAGCTGTTCAGGTTCACCTCGGAGACTCCGCTCCTCCCTGATATGTACAGATCCCCTTTATCACTGAGCGCGCTGTATGCGTTGCTTGTAGGCGTCGTTGTAAGTCCGTTTGAAAGTGTGTACAGCCTGAAGTCCTTCACGCTGTCTGCGCGCATATCCTTTGTCTTTACAGAGAACACTCCATATGACGACAGGATCCACATATCATACTCGCTGCCGAAATAAATATCGTAGTTGTTATTGTAAGGGAATGAAGTGACTTCCTTCAGGATGTTGTCCTTCAGGCTCTCGATCGAGTTTGAGGTGACGATCCAGTATGTCCCGTCCGCCTCATCCTTCTTTATCCTCATTATGACGTCGCTGGTGAGCCCGTCATCACGGCCTATATGCCTCGTCCTGTTTTCTTCGATAACATACATGCCGTCTCCGTCAGTACCGACGAGAATGTCGCCGTCTTCCCCTTCACAAATCGTGAGCACGACAGTCGACGGTATGTCCGAACCGTCGCCAGGGCTTTTTACGACTTTATCGCCTTTGATCACGGCAGGACCGCCGTTAGTCCCCACGAGCAAAGTCCCGTCGGATGCCGCTGCCGCGCAGCGTACCTCATTGCTCGGAAGGCCGTCTTCCATCGTGAAGGTTTTGATCTTCCCGTCTTTCGAATAGCGGACGAGCCCGAGGTCATGTGTGTATGTGCAGACCCATAGGTTGTCTTCCTTATCTTCGGTGATACACCTCACCCTGGCATCGCCGACAAACTGTGTCAGGTCGTTATCGCCGGCATCTTTTCCGCCCTTCATCCTGATGAGGCTGTTATCTGTTCCGATATACAGTGTGTAGCCGTGAAGGCATGTCGCATTAACGACTCCGGTGTCGATACCTGCTTCTGCGGTCAGGTCCGTGAAATTGTTCGAGACTATCTTCATTATGCCCTGGGCTGAAGACGCCAGCCAGATGTTCCCCTGATAGTCGTGAGTCACCATCTCGATCCCGCTTTTTACAGGTATGTCTTTGACCACGTGGAACTTTCCGCCAAGATCAAAATACCCGAGCGATGTCAGTGACGACACCCACAGCCTGCCGCAGGCGTAGCTGAGCCAGCCTGTACTGTCGATCTTAGAAGCGTCCATCTTATCGAGCTTTGAAGCTTTCTTGCCGAATCTCCCGTGATATACAGTCCCTGTCTCTGTACCGAGATAAAGCACGTTCGGCCTGTCCGGATCTGTTGTTATCGCGGTGATCGAGCCGGTGCCGAGGTCTTCACTGGTATAGAATTCATCTATCTTCCCTTCGACCAGGGAGAATACCGCGCCGTCTCTTGTGATACCATATACATTCCCTGTTACGTCAGCTTTCAGGCGGACTATACGCTCGCTGTCCGTCCGCTCATCATCCAGTGTATGGAGATTCATGTCAGGATCTACGTACGCGATCCCTGAAGTGGACCCTATATAGATAATCCCGTCGCTGTCTTCCGCAAAGCTCCTTATCGAAGATGACTTCAGCCCGTCTTTATATGTGAAATGGGTCCTTTTACCGCCTTCGATCATTACGACGCCGTTATCGTTCGTCCCGACCCATATCCTTTTCTTACTGTCTTCAAATATAGTGCGTCCGCTCGTAAGGCCGTCTGACGTCTCGAGCCGCTGGAACACTTTCCCGTCGTATCTTATGATCCCGCTGTATCCGCCGATCCACATATAGCCGTCGCTCGAGCACATAATGCAGTTTGCGTCCGATGTCGGGAGCCCGTTCGACGCATCATAAAGCGTCGACGTGTAGCCGATCCCCGGAAGCTGCCCTGTAAGAGCAAAGCCCCCGCCCATATGATTCTCTGAGTTCGTCCTCTTCTGAGCAGCAGATACTGTCTCTGCTCCTGCGAGCATGCTCGCGAGTATAATGATAAGCGTAAGGAGAGCAGCTGCAGTTTTTCTTGATCTTATACTGTCCATCTCTGCGCCTCCCTTTACAGATCCATGTCCTGATTGTACTTCTTCAGTACTTTCTTTACTTCAGGAAGAGAATCCATGAATGCCTCCACGCACTTCGGGTCGAACTGTGTGCCTGCTCCCTCCTGTATGATCGAGAGCGCCTTCTCCATTGAGAATGGCGGCTTGTATACCCTTGCTGAAGTAAGCGCGTCAAATACGTCCGCGACTGACATTACTCTTGCCGACAGCGGAATGACTTCACCCTTGAGCCCTTCAGGATATCCTCTTCCGTCCCAGCGCTCGTGGTGGTATCCTGCCATGTTCCTTGCTTCTTTCAGGTAGTTCTCGCCCTGGACTGTGCTGATCGCGTTCTCCATTATGTTCTTTCCTGCTGTCGTATGAGTCTTCATTATCTCGAACTCTTCGTCAGTAAGCTTGCCTGGCTTGTTCAGCACGGCGTCAGGAATATTGATCTTACCTACGTCGTGGAGCGGTGCCGATCTTATGCAGTCAGCTATGTATTTATCTGTGAGCTTGTCGGTATAGTATCCCTTTTCTCTAAGTCCGCGCAGGATTATATCCACATATGCGGCCGTCTTGAGAATATGCTCACCTGTATCGGAGTCTCTCTTTTCAACCATGTCCGCCATTGTGATTATGAGGCCGTCCTGCATCTTCGCCGTGGCGTCAGCATAATGCCTGATATCACGCAGCTGCTCAGCCATATCCTCTTCCATCTTATATACGGAAGTATACAGGTCTTCGACTTCGTCTCCTGTCTGGATATCCAGGGCTTTCATCTCCGCTGCATTCTCTTCGATCGCGTCCTGCTTTCCGCTGTTCTTTATGAAGTCCCGCGAGCAGGATGTCATGCTGCTGATAGGATATACCAGGTAATACAGCGAAAGTGTAAGGCCGAAGCCGAGGATCATCACGAAGAAGCCCGAGAATATGAGAAGGGCTTTCAGCAGGAAGTCTCTTGCGTATGTCGAAAGATAATTCATGGATACGTCGGCGCCGGCGTAGGCGACGGTGACGCCCGACGAGTTTTTGATCGGCTTGTACGCGGTAAGCACCCAGCCCCATGTATCGTTCGACACTATCGGCTCGATCTCTTTACCCGACATCAAAGCCTTCTCGTACGGCTCGAATGCTTCTTCGAACGGCACGATATCGCCCGGGGCATATGCCTCCTCACCATCATAATCAAGGTCGAATATGAACACGCAGCCGCGCTCGTCGATCTTCACGATGTACAGATATTTGACACCGTTTGAAGCGTCCCGGATGCTGTAGAGCAGGTTTTTGATCTCTTCATATCCTTCCGCGTCTGTGCCCTTCTTAAGGTATTTCTCAAGCGAATCGCCGTCGACGATCTCTGATACAAGCGTGGCGCAGTTCTCAGCATTTCTGGCGTACTCTGTCTTCACATTATTAAAGTACACACCAATACTTACCCATGACATTATCGCTACGAATGACACCGCTATGACGGTTATCATGATACTCATCTTCCACAGGAGCGATCTTTTTCCCCGTAAGTTAACGGCTTTCTGCGCCTCTTCATCTGAGAGAGGCCTCTGCCGCCAGACACTGTTCCGGATCAGCTTCCTGTCTTCATCTTTTACAAAGCGGAGCACTGTGAATGCGGCTCCAGACGATATGGCCTTATCTATCAGGTTCAGCCCGACATTCACTGCTGCCGCAGCAGCAAAATATCCTGCTCCCGCTGCGCTCCCCGACAGGATCTTGGCAGTCTCTGCGACGTCTGTGAACTGCGGCTCACCCAGGAGCAGCAACTGGATGACCATACCGAGGACTCCGCTGACCACTGATACAGCAGCAAGATAGAACAGGATATCCCTTTTTCTCCTGAATTTGCCCTGCCTTGTGAACCAGGCTGTAAGAAGGGCTATCAGTACATTTATTATCGAATAGTAAAGAGCATTTTCATTGAACAGGCTGCACACCACGTTTGTCGCGACAGCTGTAAACAGACCCGGTACGACCCCGGCAAGCGCCGTGACGAGGATCGTTCCGATCGTATCCAGATAAAGCGGTAGCCCCACTTTATTTACAGCATATGTGAGCACCACATTGATGATTACGCATACCACCACAGCAAGCGTACAGTTAACAGCGCCTTTATTTTTTATCCATGAACGAGCATTCACTGCTCCATACCTCCCTGGGATCAGCACCCGGCGAGCACCGGTCATTTATAACAATCTATACCACAGGGCATATTACCCCAAGATATACATAGTTATTATACCATGCTTCGCACAGGTATATCCACATAAATACGCTAAAAGCATTTCAGAAGGTGACAAAACGCTCCGAAAAGGGACAGTCCCTTTTCGGAGCGTTTTATTAGCTTATAATTGTTCTTTTTTACTGCTGATAATCCTTGCGGTCGAGGACGCGGCCTGTCAGCGCGCCTGTCATCTCGTTGTGGTCGACGATCGGCTCCCCTGCGATCATGACGTAGTCGATGCCTTTGTTCGGCTTCTTCGTATCTGTGTATTCAGGGCCGTCGATGATGGTGTCCGGATCGAAGATCAGGAGATCTGCGTCCATGCCTTCCTTTATCTCGCCTTTTCCGGTGAGGCCTACTCTTGCGGCTGCGCGGCGCGTCATCTTGTCGAGCGCATCGATAAGAGGCAGGAGTTTCTCATCGCGGACATATTTGCCGAGGATCCTCGGGAAGCAGCCTGCTGCTCTCGGATGGATGTCGTTACCCGGCGCCACGTCGCCGTCTGACCCGTAGAGGCCGCACGGCTCTGCAAGCGCCATTTTCACTTCATCCTCGTTCATCGCGAACGCGACGCAGTAAGTATCCTTGTATTCCTTCATGAGCTTGTTATACAGATCTTCGTCGCAGCGCTGTCCTGTAAACGGCTCCTGTAGAAGAAGAATTATGTCGTAGTCCACTCCCCACTTTGCTCGCCAGTCCATGTCGAACGCAGCGGACTGAAGTATAGTGCAGAACGCGTTATACGGATACACATCGTAGCCGAGCTTAGGGTTCTCAGCTATCTCTTTTCTCACATAGTCGAGTGACTCCTTCATGTTGCCGGCAGTCGCAGCAAGGCTTCCGATGTGGCTTATCTCAACTCTGCATCCTGTGTCTCTCGAAAGATCCGCCATTTCTTTAAGCGAGTTCATGCATTCTTCGCAGTCCGCACGGAAGTGGATGGAAATGAACGGGTCATACTCTTTAAGCTCAAGCGCTGCCTTAGTCATCTCTTCGGTCGCGATCCCCGGGCCGTATTCAAGGCCAAACGAGAATCCCCAGGCTCCGGCGTCAAGGTCGCGGCGTATCTTGTCCACGATCCTTACTCTTATATCCTCCGGGCAAGGATCGTACCAGCCGAGGCCTTCTTCCTCACGGAGCGAGTTGTATCCGCTGAGCAATGCATAGTTGATCGGGCTTCCTCCCTTACTTTCAACGATCTCCCTGAACTCCGACGTCGGGCGCCAGCAGATCCCGCAGTTTCCTGCGATCCCGGTAGTAACGCCCTGCTTAGCAAGCAGGATCGATACGTCATATTCCCTGTTGTCGCCCTGGAACTGCTCTTCATGCATATGCATGTCGATTATACCGGGCGATACCACATGGCCTTCAGCATCGATGACCCGCGCCGCTTCCTCATCACTGCCCTGCGGCAGTATGGCTGCGATCTTTCCATTACTTACGGCTATGTCAGCCTCGGCGAACTCGCCCTTTTCAAAATCTGGATATTTTCCATTTTTAATCAGAAGATCGTACATATTGTGCCTCCATTTATCATTCTTTACTCTGGAAATCCAGTTCTCCTGCGAAGAAACATGCTGCCTGGTGGCCTTCTCCCACATTCTTCATCTCCGGCTCTTCCGTGAAGCAGCATTCCTTTGCGAATCTGCAGCGTGACGCGAAGCGGCAGCCCTTCTGGCTGCTGTCCAGGCTCGGCATATCGCCTGTCAGGAGGAACTTCTTCCTGTTCCTGTCTTTAGGATGGAGCGGCGGTACTGACGAGAGGAGCGACAGCGTATATGGATGCTTATAATCCTCGCAGATATCTTCAGTTGACCCGACCTCCATTATCTTTCCGCCGTACATCACGGCGATACGGTCGCTCATATATCGGACGACCGCGATGTTATGCGTTATGAACAGGTACGCGAGGTCGAATTTTTCCTGGAGATCCAGAAGCTCATTCAACGTCTGTGCCTGAACAGAAACATCAAGAGCTGACGTCGGCTCGTCCAGGACGAGAAGCTTCGGCTTCAGCATTATCGCACGCGCGATCGACACACGCTGCTGCTGTCCTCCTGAAAGCTCATGCGGGAAACGTTCCAGGAGCTCAGTCCTGAGGTTCACCTTCTCACAAGTCTCCATTATGATGTCTTTCGCCTCGGCTTTGCTCTTTCCGTGGAGCTCGAGCGGCCGCTCAAGCGACCTGTATACAGTTGCTCTCGGATTAAGCGATGACGCCGGATCCTGGAATACGGCACCCGCATTGCCGTCGATCTCAAAAGTCCCCGCAGTCGGCTCAAGCAGGCCGAGTATGAGCTTTGCGAAAGTAGTCTTCCCTGATCCGGATTCCCCGACCAGGCCGAGCGTCTCGCCTGCCTTTATCTCAATGCTCACATCGTCGACTGCCGGTACATAATTAGTCTTCTTCCGGAAGAGGCTGTGCTCGGTGTAGAAGTATTTCTTCAGTCCTTTTGTACTGAGGACGATATCACTCATTGCTCCCGCCCCCTTCCATGAGCCAGCAGGCACAGCAGTGCCCTGCTTCTGCTTCCTTCATTTCAGGAGCATGCTCGCGGCATACATCCTTGCAGTACGGGCATCTTTCCGCGAACCTGCATCCCCTGATCTCCTGAGAGAGGTCAGGTACTGTTCCGGGTATAGTCTCAAGGCGCCCTTCCTTTTTGGTTATAGTCGGAAGAGCCTTCATAAGAAGCCTGGTGTACGGATGGAGCGGCCTGTCGAAGATGTCAAAAACGCCGCCCATCTCGACGATCTTGCCCGCGTACATCACCGCGACTCTGTCTGCCATGTCGGCGACGATCCCGAAGTCGTGTGTTATGAGCATTACTGCTGTGTTGTACTCAGCCCGCAGCTCATTCATGAGCTCGATTATGCTCGCCTGTATCGTAACATCGAGCGCAGTCGTCGGCTCGTCCGCGATCAGTATCTTCGGCTTTCTGCAGAGCATCATCCCGATCATGACACGCTGTCTCATTCCGCCTGATATCTCGTGCGGATAAGACTTGAGCCGCTTCTCCGGATCAGGTATCTTGACATCATGGAATACAGCGTCAGCCATCTCCCACGCCTGTTTCTTCTCTATTTTATCGACAATAAGGCCTTCTGCCACCTGTTCACCTGATGTATACACAGGGTTAAGTGAATCCAGCGGGTTCTGGAAGATCATGCCGATGTTCTTCCCTCGGATATGCGACATCTCGGTTTTGTTAAGCTTCATGATGTCCTGGCCGCCGAAATCGACCTCGCCTGCCGTGATCTTCCCCGGCTCGCTGATGAGCCTCATGATCGCACGCGCAGTCGTCGACTTGCCGCATCCTGACTCGCCTACAAGGGCAAAGCACTCACCCTGCCTGAGCTGAAAGCTTACATCCGACACCGCCTGGACATTCCCGCCGAACGAGACGGACAGCCCCTTCACGTCAAGAACGACATCCCCTGCCGGCGGAGTTACGGCCTCGCCTTCAACGTTTATATTCAGATCTTCGTTTGTATTATTATCCATTTTATACCTTCATTCTAGGGTCGAGCAGCTCTTTGATGCCTTCAGCCGTGAGGTTGAACCCGAGCACGGTCCAAACGATCGCAACGCCAGGCCACAGTGATATCCATGTCGCTTTCTTTATGTACTGTATGCCTCCGGACAGGATCATTCCCCAGTCAGGGAGCGGTTCCTGGGCGCCGAGCGACAGGAAGCTCATCGCGGTCGTCGACAGGATCGCCGCAGGAAGCGCAAGCGATGCGAGGATCACGATGGTGGAAACAAGGTTCGGCAGTATGTATCTCAGGATAATCTGCAGATCGCTCTCACCGTAGACCTTCGCCGCCTCGATGTACGACAGGTTTTTGATAGTGAGCACTTTAGCCCGTACGATCTTGGTGAACTGTGCCCATGTCACGAGTGCTATCGCTATAGCAACGTGCTCGGCTGACGGCCCGATGAGGAGCACGATCGCCATCGCAAGGATGATCGGCGGGATCGACCACACCATGTCAGTCACGAACATGATCACGTCGTCGAGGCGCTTTCCGAAGTATCCGGCGATGATACCGAGCGTGACACCGATCAAAGTCTCGATTACCACGGCTATGATCCCGACTCTGAGCGCTATCCTGGAGCCGTATACTATCCGGCTGAAGACGCAGCGCCCATACTGGTCAGTACCGAGCGGATATATCTTGCTCGGCGCCTGGAGCTTTACTCCGAGGTCGATCGCGCTGTAGCTGTGCGGGGCGATCTGGTCTGCGAATATCGCCGCGATTACCACCGTGGCGAGCATTATGAATCCTACGAAGAACAGCGGCTTACGGAGGACGGCGTATAATTTCTTTATCTTTCTCATGGCCTTCCTCCTATTCCAGACGGATCCTAGGATCCAGCATACCAGCGACTATATCGCCGATAAGGTTACAGATGACTGTGAGCACGGCTATGATGAAGACTATTCCCTGGACTACAGGGAAGTCCTGCTTGGCGATGCACTTCCAGAGAAGCTGCCCCATGCCTGGCCATGCAAATACATTCTCGACCACGACAGACCCTCCGATGAGCCATGGCAGGCTCAGGAAGAATGTGACTGTGATCGGGATAAGTGCGTTACGTAATATGTGTCTTATCAGTATGTTCTTCTCGCCAAGACCTTTCGCATAGGCGGTCTCCACATACTTCTCATCCATCACGTCGAGGACTTCCGACCTCGTCAGGCGGAATGTCTGCGCCATCGACGGGAGCGCAAGTGTAAGCGCCGGGAGCACCAGCGATATGAAGCCGCTGTAGCCCGAGATCGGGAAGATCGGGATATTGATCGCGAACGCGATCATGAACAGGATGCCCAGCCAGAAAGGAGGCATCGACCAGAGGATGACCATTGCGATAGTCATCGACTTGTCAAAGAGCTTGTCCTTCTTTACCGCGGCTGCAAGTCCAAGCGGAACCGCGCAGAGATACTCGATAAGGATCGCTGCGCCGGTCAGCATCAAAGTGAACGGAAGACGCTGCATGATCAGGAACGAGACCTGCTGCTTTGTCGTTATGGACACGCCAAAGTCGCCGTGCAGAACGTTCCACAGCCAGTAGAAATACTGCACAGGAGCGGGCTTGTCCAGCCCCCAGCGTGCCTTCATCTCAGCGATCTGCTCCGGTGAGACACGCGGGCCTACCATAAGATCGATCGGGTCGCCCGGCATCATCTGCATGATCATGAAGATCACGACAGAAACGCAGAGCACTACAAGCACCCCGATGATCAGCCTTCTTAAAATGTACCTAAGCATTCCGCTCAAAAAACGCACCTCCAAAACTCTTCTACGATCTCCCCGAACAGCTCATCGCGGGCTATGCCGTTCCAGTTTGTCAGCATTATGGCGCTGATCTTATCGTCGGGGAAGTATGATATTCTTGAAATGAATCCTTCGGTTCCGCCGGTGTGCCAGAGTTCTCTGCGGTCTGACACTGTCCGGTGTTCTTCATCAAAATCTCCTGTCATTATCCCGAAGCCGTAGTTTGTCTTTTCTCCCGTCTTGAGAACATGCGGCGTCCACATCTCCCGGCGCACGCTGTAAGGCACGATCCTATCGTCGTTTTCGTTGAACAGGTACTGGTGCCATTTCAGGATGTCGTCTACATTCGTGGAAATGTTCCCGTCGGCGTAGCCGACTTCAAGCATGTCGTACGGAGCTTGCCGGAAACGCACAGCTGCTCTCTTTTCTGCCATGCCGCCTGTTCCGCTCTCAGCATCAGCCATGAGCATCAGGCTTTCCGCTTCATCCGTCATATACCCGCGGACCTGCTCAGGATCGATCCGGTCCATGTAGTCAGGCGCGATCGAGTGATCCATTTCAAGGATACCAAATATTTCTTTTTTCAGGAATTCTCCGAATCTCATTCCTGTAAGCTGCTCAATGATGCTCCCGAGCATCACGTACGCAGAGTTGCAGTATGAGATCCTGGTGTCAGGCTCAAAGTAGAGCCTGTTCCCGAATCTTTTTATTATCTCTAGCATCTTACCGGTGTCCGCAGTGCGGAGGACCGGCATAAGCTTTTCCAGCCACTCTTCATCAAAGTACTCTGTTATCCCGGATGTGTGGCACATGAGCATCCTGATGGTGACTGTGTCTTTATATTCCGGGAAGTCCGGGAAGAACCTTGCTATCGGCTCATCCAGATCGAGCAGCCCCTTCTCCCGAAGCATAAGTATAAGGAGGCAGGTGAACTGCTTCGTATTGGACGCGATGATAAAGTGATCAGACGGCTTTATCGTCGTGCCGTGCTCCAGGTCAGCCATACCGTAGGCCTTGCGGAACAGCACTTCACCGTCCTTTGACAAAAGCATGCTGAAGCCGGGAGTCGCGTCAGACACGTAACTCCCGGCTGTTTTATCTATATCTTTTTCACAAATCCATTCTGCCAACTGGATCTTGCTCCTAGTCGATCGTAACGTCGCTGTACCATGAACGTCCGTCGGTCGTGACCTTCAGGCCTTTGACTTTGTTCTTGGCGGCAATGATGTACTTGTCAGCGAAGAGCGCGATGCCCTTGTACTGTTCTTTCAGAAGCTCTGAAGCCTCTTCGTAATCCTCGACACGCTTCTGGGCGTCGTTCTCCTGACGAGCCTTCACGAGGGCGTCTGTGATCTCCGGAACATCCCACGGATAGCCGGAAGCCTCTGTGAATACGTAGTAAAGGATGTCAGCGTCCGCCCACTCGTAGTTACGTGAGCCCATGTCGAACTCGTCGTCCTTCATCTGCTGCTTGATGTAGTCTGCTTCATATTCACGGATCTGCGCATCGACTCCGATCGCCTTGAACTGGCTCTGGAGAACTGATCCGGATGCCTTCAGGGACGCTCTGTCTGATGGGAGCAGCATCTCGAATGAAAGCTTCTCGCCGTCTTTCTCTACGATGCCGTCGCCGTCTTCATCCTTCCAGCCTGCTTCTTCAAGGAGAGCCTTGGCCTTGTCAGGATCATACTTGAGCTCACCAGCGAGCTTGTCTTCCTCTGCCTGGCTGAATCCTGCCTGAGCAGCTGAAATGAATCCGTAAGCCGGGAGGACCACTCCGTCGAGGTTCTGGACGAGCTCGTCACGGTTTACTGCATATGACAGTGCCTCACGGACTTTGATGTCCTGAAGGATGCCCTTTCCAGTCTGAAGATTGAGGTAGGAAACACCAGGCTGCAGGTAATCAAATACAGCTACATCGTCGTTTGCCTCAAGATCCGCCATGCTCGTTGTCGGCACGTTATAGATAACATCGACGTCGCCGTCTGTCAGCTCGCTTACTCTTGTGAACTCGTCAGGGATGAACCTCACGATAATTGTGTCAAAGCTTGCGATACCCTTGTTGTCTACCTCAGGGTTATTTGTCTGGAAATATTCATTCTTCTTCAGAGTGATCTGGGAACCCTGCTCCCATTCATCTACATAGAACATACCGAATGTAACAGGCTTGCGGTTGAACTCTTCGTCTCCGACTTCCTCAGCATAGTCAACATCGACTATTCCGTTGAAGATACTGCCGAGCGAGCACCACATGTATGGAGCAGGGCCTGTCAGGTTATATCTTACTGTCAGGTCGTCAACTACCTCAATGTCCTTTACGGAATCAAGGTCTCCGGCATATTCGCTCTTCTCCATGAAACGCTCAGTTGACTTTTTCAGCGCCTCAGCGTCAAGCGGATCACCATTGCTGAATTTCAGTCCTTCCGGAAGCTTGAATTCCATATATTCATCATTTGCTTCAAATGATTCACATACGCCCGGGTTTACCGTCGAAAGGTCGCTGCTGATCGATACGATAGGCTCGGAGATCAGCTCATGCACCATGTTCGTCCAGCCGACCTGCTGAACGTCGCAGCCTTCTACCTCGTCCTGGATGGCGATGACCAGAGTCTTCTCTCCCTCTTCGCCGCCGGTCTCGCCGCCGTCACTCGGCGCACTTCCGCTGCAGCCCGCAAGGAGCATGCTCATCGTCAGAACAGCTATCAAAGCCATTGCGATCAATTTCATTCTTTTCATTTTATAAATCCTCCTCAAAAACCAATAATAGCGCATCACTTGTAAAGATACACCAATTTGCATAAATATGTAAATAATATATCATTTTTATGCAGACACGTCAATAAAAACGCATAAAAAAACATGGCGACAAAGGGACGGTTCTGCTTGTCACCAAAAAAGGTGACAAGCAGAACCGTCCTTTTGTCACCTTTTGTCTATGCTATTTGTCTTTTGCCGCAAGGAGCTCGCGTATCTCGCCGACGCTGTACTTGTATGCGGAGTTGCAGAAATGGCATTTCACTTCTATTTCTTCTCCGTCGTTTATTATGCTCTCAAGGTCTTTACGGCTGATCGTAGCGAGTGCTCCTTTTACCTTCTCTCTTGAGCAGTCGCAGCGGAACTGCACCGGATGTTTCTCCAGTATCTCAAGGCCAATATCTCCGAGGAAGTATTCGAGTATGTCTTCCGGTGTCATGCCTTTTTCCATCATGGCGGTCACCGGATCTGCCGACGAGACTTTGTTCTCGATCGCGGATATCGTTTCCTCCGCGGCATCCGGCATCACCTGGATGATATAGCCTCCGGAGTGCCTGACTTCGCTGTCTGTCCCGACCATCACGCCAAGGCCGACGACTGAGGGGGTCTGCTCAGATACAGTGAAATAATATGCAAGATCATCGCCGATCTCTCCGGTCTGTATCTCCACCTGCCCGTTGTAAGGCTCGTCAAGGCCGAGGTCCATGATCACTGTCAGGATGCCCTTTCCGACCGCCGCGCCGACGTTCAGCTTTCCAAACACCGGGACAACATCGCCCTCTGCTGAAGATGCGCTATCCGTCTGTGTGCCGTCGCTGTTCATCACATATTTCAGCGGGATGTCGACGTCCGCGTGCTCCGGGAATCCCTTTACGTTCCCGTGACTGTCGGCGGTAACTGTCATCTGGCCGATTGGTCCGTCTCCCGTCATCTGGAGAGTGAGCTTGTCATTCTCGCCCTTCATCATGGATCCCATCATTGCGCCGGCAGAGAGAAGGCGTCCCAGCGCCGCTGTCACTACCGGGTAAGTATGATGAAGCTCCCTCGCCTTTGCAGCGATGCCGGTCGAACACACCGCAAACGCGCGCACCGTTTCACCCACCGCTGTTGCCCTTACTAAATAGTCATCCATTACAGTTCTCCCAGCATCTGAGCAGGGTTGTCAGCAGCCTTCACTTTGTCAAAAGCTTTGGCGATCATGCCGTTCTCGTCGATAAGGTATGTAGTTCTGACGACGCCCATTGTGACCTTGCCGTAATTCTTTTTTTCTTTCCAGACATCGTATGCCTGGATGACTTCCTTCTCCGGGTCAGAGAGGATCGTGAACGGAAGGCCGTATTTCTCCTCGAACTTCTTGTGTGATGCGACAGAGTCTTTGCTCACGCCGAGCACGACCGCGCCCTTCTCCCTGAACTGCGGGTAGAGCTCGCCGAACGCGCATGCCTGCTTTGTGCAGCCCGCCGTCATGTCCTTCGGATAGAAATACAGTACGACTTTCTGCCCTTTATAGTCAGATAACGATCTCATGTCACCGTTCTGGTCCGGAAGTGTGAAGTCCGGCGCCTTGGTTCCGATCTCAAGCATTGTAGTTCCTCCTTCTCCGGCCGATGATCCCGGCCGTACGATCAACGATCAAAATCTTGTTTGAATCTGTATATACTATATCACATACCTGACCGGTTAGTCATCATCATCGCGGTCGTCATCGTCGTCATCGTCGTCATCGTCGTCATCATCGTCGTCGCGGTCGTCATCATCATCGTCCTTATCGTCGCTGTCGTGGTCATCGTCGTCATTCTCTGCAGTTTTCTTACTCGATCCTGAACCTTTTTCCGGCGAAGTATGATCATCATCTGACTCGCTTTCGGAAGAAATGATCCTTCCTGTCACTGCATCTATTTCATATTCATATTCACTGCCGCCGGAAGCAAACTCCACTTCATATATTATACGCCCGTCATCACAGTCAAATTCAGATCTGATATAGGATGCACCATCCCGGCTTATGCCTGCATGCTTAAGCGCGGTATCTTCAGCTTTCTTTTCACCGATATACTTACTCGTGCTGGCTTTCCCGTGCCGGTCCTCAGCCGGCGCGTTCCGCTCCTGGCTTAACAACAGCAGTTCCTGCGTGGACAGCTTGAGAAGTGATTCTTCTGTCATGTTTTTGCTGCCTGTATCCAGAAGCTTCATTATCAGCCATGCCTTGCCGGCGGAAATGTCGTTCTTCTCGGCAAAATCTCTGATCCTGTCATCTTCTTCGACATACTGCCCTATTATAGCTGCAGCAATTTCTGAATTCTCCATGAATCTGCTTAGATTCTCTGATATATGCGTTTCGATCGCCTTGCCCTGCTCGGGATCCCTTGCACGAACTGAAACGAGCATGGAAT